>JAGLWJ010000438.1 GCA_023133475.1 Phycisphaerae bacterium
GCCAGGAATCGAACTGCCCGCGATCGCCGGCGAAGAACTGTAAGCCCAGCCGCTCGATCTGCTCGGTCTGCTCGACGGTAATCATGGCGATCACGTTGGGCGACCGCTGCTTACGCGGTGGGCGGCGACCCGGGCCCGGAGCGGGTAAGTCGCCGCCGCCCAGGCGGGCGATCAGAGCCGACGCGCTCGCAACGGATAACCGCTTAAGCGAATCTACGCCGGCGGCGTCGTGAAGGGCGGCACGGTCCATGCCGTGATCGCGCGCCAAACGGTGGAGGTAACTTAGCTGCGAGGTGGTGATCGTGTCAGGGGTGTCGAGTAATGGGGTCATGGTACGCGCCTCCCTTGGGCGATGCCGGCTCCGTTACCTGACTCCCTTTCCGAGGTGAAACGGTACACGCCTGTGCCTTTCGCCGCCCGCGCGAGTTCCAAGGCGTCGCCAAGAATGGCGTTGAAGGCGGCGGTGATGTCGGCGACGTTTCGTGGGGTCCACTTCAGCGGCGTGTGCTTGATGAGGTAGGCGAGATTCGATAGTAGCAGGGCTTCACCCTGCGGAGCCTTCTCGTTACTGCCGTGGGTGTTGTTTGTTGGTGGCATGGTTTACTTCCTTTCTTAACGGTTGTCGTTTTGCTGCTGAAGGCGGGTGGAACCCGCCCTACGCATGGTGGACTTTTCGTAGAGCCTTCCCGTCTAAAAAGCAGAGGATTAGTAGGCCGTCCGGGTTCTTGACCGCCACTTCGCGGGGGCCGGTGTACGCCGCCGGCTTCAGCCCTAACTGGCTGAGGGGGCCGCACAGGCCGATGCTTGCGCCGAGGCCGGCCTTGTTCCAGCGGACGGCGAGGGAGGGCTCCGCGAAGTCGTCGTCGCGAGGTTTGCGCAAAGCCAGTCGTAGAGTTTTGCGGTCGAGCAAAACGGTGGCACGCTTCTCGATGCCTACCGCTTTCAGATCAGTGGCACTGAGCCTGGTCATGCCAGACTTGGTGACAGTGGCGTGCCCGGCGGCGAGAGGCTTGGCGGCGGTTTTTGGGGTGTAAAGGTTGAATGACATTGAGTCCTCCTTGACTGACGGTTGCGGCTTTCCTGCACAGCGGTCCTGCGCTTTGCGGCTGAAGGCGGGTGGAACCCGCCCTACGAACTTCCAATTCTTCGTTTCTGGCTTCCAATTCTTCGTTTCCGGGCTACACAACCCGGCGCATTGGGGCTATCTCCACAAGTGTGTTAGCGAGGGACTTCGCATCTTCATGCCCCATAGTTAATTCGTCTGTTTTCTCCAACGTCGCGGCGGTGATCACGTCCTCGCTGCTCGCGTAAGCGATCTTGGCCGCGAGGTAGAGGCTTACGAGGACTTTCCCTATCCCTCCGCACCCGTGTGAGGAGGCCCGCGTCTGAAGCCACTTCACCGCGTCAGGTGAGACGCGGAGCTTGAGATCGGAGTTGTGGATCAATTTGCGAATGTCCTCCTGGCTGAATAGCGGCTGGGGGTTTTTGCCGCGAGCGTGCTCGGTCAGGTCGCGTTTGACGACGATCCGGCTGGCGAGTTGGTCGGTCACCTCCGAAAAGTCACCGAGTTGGCGCTGCCCGAGCTTTCGATAGATCAGCGGTTTGCCCGACAAAAGAACCGGGCACCCAGTCTGATCGTGGAGATCACGAATCGTCTCCAGAGTCTTGTAATGCACGCGCTCGACTTCGTCGAACATCAGCATACGCTTGGTGCCCTTGAGCCGATTAACCAACCGCAGGAAAAGAGCGTCGAACGTCCCAGAAGCCTGCAACTTGAACCGAGCGGCGATGGCCCGACACAACGGTAGCGGGCGAAGCGTGGCTTCGGTTATTCGTAGCAGGACCGGGTCGCCGAATCCCTGGTCCCCCTCGATAGCCTGGAGGGTGAAAGTCTTGCCGATTTGGGCAGGGCCGTAAACCACGCCCATCTTGCAGGTTTCGGCCACGATGCGGGCGACGCCGATCACGGCCAACGCGACGGTGGTTTCGATGAACTCGCGATTCCGAATTATATTGTCTCGCCGGGCTTCGAGTTCCAGCCAATTGTGAAGCTGGGTCAAGTGCTTGTCCGCGGCCTTGCCCGTTTGGCGCTCCTTCAGGACGCTGGAGAACGTCGGGTCGGAAATCCCGAGTTCGCGGGCGATTTTGGCCTGCGTGTAGCCCGGGTTCTCGTCGAGGAACTTGTAGCCCCGCTCGATGATGTCTTTGCGCTGGCCTGGGGTCAGCGGCTCGCTTTCGTTAAGCATCCTTGCCGTCCTCGCGACGCGATCTGCCTGGCGGACCAGGTCGAAAGCGTGATCTCGGTTTTCTTCTTTCATTGCCGGCACCTCCCCGCCACCAACAGTAATAGGTCGGTGGCGGTGTCGCCGACGTCCGTGTCGCTATCTCCCTCGCCGTCATCCTCGGGCGACTGGTCAGTGCTCAGCCCCTTCTCCCCGAGCAGCAGGCTCACCGGCGCCCGTTCGTTCGTCGTCGGCGGCTTGGGTGCCAACCCCCTGCCGAAGCCCAACGCCGTGCTCGCCGTGGCCAGATCGTGGAGCATGGCCTCGCTCTGTTCTGGAGGCGGCGAGACCAAACCTTTAACCTGCTTTGATGCGGCCTCAAAGCCGGTTTGAATAATGGCGATGGGTGTCGTCGGCGAGACGCCGGTGCTACTGGTTTTGCCGTTCACCGGCGAGACGCCGGTGCCACTAGTGGCGTTGTCGGTTCCGGTGGCGAGTAGCTCTTTGCGTCGGTGGGCGGCGGCCTCGCTGGCGATTCGCGCGGTAGTCTTCATGGTCGCGGCGGCGGAGGCGCGGGCTCGCTTGGCGTCGCGGCGGGCACGGTTGATGGCCGCTTGGGCCTCACGCATGTCGTTGGCGGTGGCGCAGGGGCTGATTCGCTCGTTGGCCTCGGCACGGCAGATCAGTTGCCGCTTGGCACGCTCGGGCGTGTAAACGAGCGCGTAACTGACGTCCGACGAATCCACAGCGACCAGCACCTTACGCCCCTTCCACCGCTGCAAAGATGTGTCATATTGACCGTAGCCGATCGTAGTCGCGCCGATCTTCACCCTTACGCCGTTGCCGCCGACCTTGTACGAGCCACGGACGTTGACCATCAAGCCCAGTGCGTCCGCTTGAGCCTTGGCCGGTTGGGCTGGTGACGACTCCCATGCCGCCAGTGGGCTTCTACCGTTCATGCCGTCGCCACGATGGGCCGCGTGGTGGTATTCCTCCAGCCACGCGGCGAAGTCCGTAGCGAGGTCCTCAAGCTCCGGGATCGCCGCGACATCCTCCAAGACCTCGGGCAGCGCTTCGGGCTTGCGCTCGGGTGACGTGTCGCAAAAGGTCGCCAGGGTGCGGGTGAATTGGTTGGAAACCGTGAGGAAATATCGTTCGATCAACTTGCTCTGAGGTTGGTACGGAATTGCGCGTATAATCTCGCAGCCGAATTCCGGCAGCACCCCGAACCAACCGCAAGGGTTGAGTTCCGTCTTGGCCCGCTCACGGCGGATGATGTCTTTCCAGTCTTTCCCCAACTCGCGCTTCAACTTGCGAAGCTCGGACTTGGTGGTGCCGGTGAGGACCTTCGAGTCGTAGTCCTTGCCGTTGTCGATCTTGACACGGCGCGGCACGCCCCAGCCCTCAAAGGCGTTGCGGATCGACGCGAGGATCGCGTCGGTGTGTGGCGCCGGGCCGACGTGCCAGCCGACCAGCACGCGGGTGGCAGCGTCCATAATCCCAGTCAACCATGGACGGATAGTCTTACCGCGGTATCTCACAAAACACTTGAACTCGTGATGGTCGCAGACGTACATATCGCCCGCCGCCAACTTGGCGTAATCCTGTTCGAGATAGGGCATGTACTTGTGCCGCCATGCCTCCATCCCCTCGCGCATCAGGCAGGTGGTAGCTCTGTCATCATAACGGTTGAGCCAGACAGCAGTAGCCCGGTAGGAGGACGGCCACTGCCAGTCGTGACGTCGGGCCTCGGACCGCGCTAACTCGTGACACTGGCGAACCGTGCGCCTTTGGTTGGTGCGGTAGATGTCGTAGAAGAACTGCACCGCTTCGGCGCTCCGGCATTGGCCGCCGGTCCTCGTGCCGGTGCGGGTAATGGCGGTAACCCCGTACCGGTCGATCAGGCCTTTGAATCCCTTGCGGTGATGATTGCCCTCCCATGCTTCGAGCGAGCGCAGGCTGATTTTGAGGGTGGGGTCTTCGCTGTTTGCCTCCGCCACCACCCAACCGGCAAGCTCGCGTTTTCGCTTGTGTGGGTTTTCGACGCACAACGCCTGCCAACGCTCGCACGGATAACCGTGTGCGGCGGGCGGCCTCGGCGATAGGTAGCCAGTCGTTCGCGGAAGGCAAGAGGCATGAGGCAAGAGGCAAGAGGGGGGCGCTGGCGTCAGGTCCCTTGGTTGCTGCCTGTTGCGCGCTCCCCATTTCCGTTCTCCATTCTTCCCCAGGTTGGGGGCGGCGGCGTTGCCCGCCGCCCCCGGTCAGGAGGGGGAAGGAATAGCCTATGTTGGTTCCACGTCAGCCACCGGCGAGACGCCGGTGCCACTGTGTCTGTTGCCTGCTGCCTTCTTCTATTGCCTCTTGCCTCATGCCTCTTGCCTCATTCATTCCCCAGGTGGGGCGGCGGCTGAGACCTTGGACCGCCGCCCCGAGGAGGAGGGGAAGGAATAGCTATGTCGTTACCGGGGATTCGTGTCCCCCACCGCTAAAGCGATGGGCCACCCGTCCACCTGTCTTCTTTTCTTGCTTCATGTCTTCGCCTCTCCCCCCACAAGTGGGGTGGCGGCTGGAACCTTGGGGCCGCCACCCCGGTTGAGGAGGTACTACGCTTTTGATGCCCACTACGCCGGGACCTCAACTTCGTCTTTCAGACGCTGCATGAATTTGCCGAACTCTACCGGGTTCTTGCGGGGGCTGTGGAGCAATGACCATTGCGTCACCCGGCAGCCGTCGTGAATCTCTATTAGAGTTTCCCAGCCCTGCTCGCAGGAATCGCAGTATTCCATATCTATCAGTTCGCGCCCGGGCTTCACGATGAGTTCGACGCAGTGCTCACGGTTGATATAGCCTCTGCAGCAGCGGCATTGGCGTAATGGAGCTAGTGGTAGCATTGACATCCTATTATTTCCCTTTCGAGTCTTGTTCGGCGGGTGGAATCCGCCCTACAGGGTCGCACGCTGTTTGTTCGCCTTTCCGTTTTGCCAGGGTGGCGAAGACTTCCGCGTCCACGGGCGGGCGGGTGCGGCACGCCGGGTGGTCGAGGAGCCATGGGGCGATCAGTACGCAGATGGCCGCGGCCAGCGTGAAGATGCAAAACGCCATCACGGTGGCGGCGTCGGAGAACGCGAGGATCATGCGGCACCCCTTCCGGCCTTGGCCCGTTCGTGTTTAAGTCGCTTGTCCAGCCCGTGCAACCGGCGGGTCAGTTCGGCCTGTTGAACATGAAACTCTTCAAGGGTGGGGTCGTCGCGGTGGTCGACCTGGCCGTCGGCGAGGATGCGCGAGAGAGAGTCCATCAGGCCGCCCATGTTTTTGAGCAGGCACGCAGCTTCTGCGCAGAGTTTGTCAACCGGGGCGGAGGCGTCCACCTCCGTGTCCAAGCCGAAGAACAAGGACGTCCCGTCGAGTAACTGCGACAAGATCGGCGCGGCGAGCTTCCAGTAGCGGTCGGGTTCACGCTGTGAGAAGGTGTCGGCCAGCCGCAAAATCGTATTCCAAACATACACCGGCACGCGACGACGCCCTTGCATGAGCCCGTAGAGGTGGGCGGTAGAGCACCCGGCGGCGTGGGCGACGGCGGCGCCTGAGATCAGGCCGTCGTCGCGGACCAGACGAGTTAGAAGCTCTTGTTCGTGATACACCGGACTATCTTCCATCGCTGGCGGCCTCCGTGCCGGTTGAAAATCACAGGTCCATTTTCATCTGACAACCGCGTAGGGCGGTGTATGCTGTAAGTATGCTTTGGACTTCAAACATCGAGGGCTTCCAGGTCCTGGCACAATTGCTCCACCACGACATTCAGGACGCCGGGCTGGTCGTAGCTGTTGCTGTCGATCCGCCGGCGGATTTCGTCGAGCGGGTCGATGGCCTCCGCGATGGGTGGCCCGGAATGGCGGGGCGTGCCGGGACGCCGGGTTGCTGGTCGGACAGGCTTTTGGGGCGATGCGTGTCTCGCGGAGTTCGGAAGCCCATTGGCCTTGTGGCGCGGAGCTTCGGGCACGGGATCGCTTGCGATGGGGATCAGCCAGCACGAACTGAGGCCGTACAGGCGAGTGCGGATCAGCAGCCCTCGCTTGACGTAAAAGCACGGGGCAAACCTGAGCCACTCGACCATTTCATCGAACTCAATCCAGGTGCCCTCGGAAGGTTCGAGCTGCATGTTGACCGCCCGCCCCTCGCGGAGAGGCTTCTCGAATTGGGCGAGGAATTGCGTTTGCTCCGGGCTGTACTCGGAATCCGGCGGGGCGTCACTGAGGTCAAATATCTCGAAAGAAATCATGGTGGTGGACTCCTTTATAAGTAGGGTTGTCGGTGGAACGGACGCCCGGACCGGGCGCGGAGAACGGGAGCCGAAAGTTGTCCAGGATGGTGCGTAAATCCAACTTTCGTCATGGCTCGGCACACTCTCCCGCCCGGGCTGTGGGCGTCACTTGAGCGTCCGGCGGGGGCCGCCCCCGCCAGGTAGTGATCTATCTTCGCCGGCGTCTTGAACGCCGGGCATGGTCGATGCGAGACATCTCGGTGAGAGAGCCGCGCTCGTGAAGCCAGCCGAGGACCGCGTAACGCACGCGAGCCGAGGCGTTGCCGGTGCCCTGGAGTTCGCCGGGCACGTAATAGTTTAGCGACCGCATGATGCGAGGATCGAGCTTGATGGTTACGTCGGACACTAGAGTTTTCCTCCGGGTGAAAAAACGTTGCGAGGTGATGCTGTGTTGAGTTTGCAAACATGGGCGGTCAACCTTTCGTGGGGCACTCGGGGGGCGGGGACGCAAGATTGTCGAGCCCCTCGTCGATTTGTTCGAGCAGCAAATCCTGGACATCTGCATCCTCGAGCGCGCGGGCTAAATGCCAAGCTGGAGCATGGCAGTCATAGCACTCTACGATCACGCTCAACAGGTCGCGGAGGACTGCGCGGAGGTCGGAAGTTTGTTGGTGTTGTGGGCGGCTCTTGGCTGGGGTTTGGGGTTGTAAGGATGCGGCTGGAACAATCCAATATGCAGGAGCATAGGTGTCGTCCAGGCGAGCATAGACGAGCAGCCCCCGCCTCGCAAAGAAAAGCGGGGCAAGCCCAAGCCACTCGACCACTTGGTCGAACTCGTCTGGGCCGTTCTCTAAATCGCCGAGCCACACGCGGATCGCCAGCCCCTTGCGAAGGTGTTTTTCGAATCGAGCGAGAAATCGCGTTTGCTCCGGACCGAATTCTACCGGGGCGCTTTCGGGCTTACGAACATCGAATGGAATCATGGTGAACCTCCTATCCTACGTTGCGAGCGTCGCGGCCAACTGCGACGAGACGTTTAAGGTCTTCGATAGTGATACACCGTCGAGAGTCGTACTCGACCCTTGGGGCTCGTTGCTTGGACAGTGCTCGGAGAATGAAATCGCGGAAGGCGGTTCTTCGCATTCCGTACCGAGGCTTGAACAGGACCACCGAGACATCGGGGTTGCCGAAGGTGTACTTGATCCGAGCGGCCCAACTCTTGTCGTCGAACGGAAGGTGTTGGTTTTGGATGTAGATTTTGAACAACACCTCGAACCATCCGTCGCGGTAGCGGAGGTTGTTCGGCGTGATGGGCTCGCCGGTTGCCGCCTCGAAGATACGGGAGAAGCGGGCAAGTGTCGCCACGTGGTCATTGCTGATGGCATTCAGGAGGCGGTCCATGGTGTGGCGGTTGAGCTTGGGCAGGTCGCCAAACGATGCGGAGAGCACTCGGAGAACGCGATTGATGTTCACTGCGCCGGGCATCCGCTCGCGCGAGTTGACCACCTTCATTCGGAACGGCAGGAGCTTGCGGAGCGCTGCGATGGCGCGATTGCCATCAGCTTCACGGATGTTGATGAAGTGGGCCAAGCTGGGTGGCTGGCTCAAATTGAACTGGACGAAAAGGTCCTCCGCCTGACGTTGGGTGGTGACCTCGTGGGACACCGCGAAGAGTGTACAGCGTTTATTGGAGTCGAGCTCAGCGAGGGCGACGACGCGGTGTTTGCCGTCGAGAACCACGTGGCGCTGAGTTGTGGGATCGAAATAGGTGTGGATGGGGTTGCGGAGGATGCCGGTATCGCGAAGGGTTGCCTGGATGCCCGGGATGACCTCGCTATTGTGGCGGACGTTTCGTTGCCAGGGCTGATCCACATCAAAATAGCGGGCGACATCAGACGGGCAGAGGTCGAACCGGACAAGGTTGAACGGGGCGCCTGGGATTTTGGTTGACTTGGCGGACATGGGTTTAGACTCCTTGTTTAGTGTTTTTCCATGAAATTCTGGATCGCGTCGGCGCTTCGATGGAGGCGTTTGGCCAGCGCGAGGAACTCTTGCTTATAGTTGATGGCGTGGCTATCGTGGGTGTGAAGAACATCGCTGACATAGCCGGGGTCGCTGACACCCTTGGCCTTGCTGAGCAGTTGCCGAAAGGTGCGATTGATGGCACGGAGAGCCTGGGGTTCCAGAGCGGTGCCGTTCCCGGTGATCTTGCGGATGATGGCAGAACGAAGCTGGACGGCGGACCAGTTCTTGGCCTCTGCCTTTTCCAGCCATTTGATGGCGTTCTTCTTATCGTGTTCAACGGCATAGTGGTGGTGGGTCCAAGTCAAATTCCCCAGACTCTGGGGAATTACCTCGGCCACCTGGTGACTGGAGAAAAAAACC
>JAGLWJ010000439.1 GCA_023133475.1 Phycisphaerae bacterium
GCTAAAGCGATGGGCCACCCGTCCAATTCTCCATTCTCCATTCTCCATTCTCCATTCTCCATTCGCGTCCCCCACCGCTAAAGCGATGGGCCACCCACCATCACCACCGACTCGACTTCGAGTGGGATCGTCTCCTCGATGAAATCGCGGGCCGAATCGAAGACCAACTCGATCTCCGACTTGTTCGGCTCATACCTGGCAAACTTGACCATGTCACACGATCGCAGGAAATCACCCAACAGGGTCTTATGGTCGGCTCGCAGCACATCGCTGCGGTGTACTTCCACCAGGAACTCCTCGGTGGTTCGCTCCGGGGCCATCAGGCTGAAGCGAAGCTCGATGTATACCCGCACGATATGGCTTAGGCGGAAGTAAAACTCGTGCACTTCGCCCTGCTCGACCAGTTGTGCATCGACGAGCAGGCGCAACTGGTCATAAGCCCACTCGTGCGGAACCACGACAACCTGCTCTGGCCCGAGCGGTTCCCGCCGCCGCAACAACAGGAACACCACCACCCCACCAGCCACAACCACGACCACCCCCGCCGCCACAATCCCAACCCACGGGTAGCTATGCTCGACGGGCAATTCCACCGGCCCGGAGATATCGCGGAAGACGGTAGGATCAAACTCGCCCTCCAGCAGCGAGGCGACCTCGATGGTAAATGGCTCGGTGCGGATGGTCCCCGTGAGCACGCCTTCGCCCGGGTGGTCGGGGTCTTCCTGGCGGTGGTCGACGAAAGCAGCCTGGATTTCCGGGATCGAGTATTCACCGGACAGGAAAATGTCCAGATCATAGACCCGCGTCCACCGCCGCCCGCCCTCGACCGGTTCAGCCGGGCGGTTTTGGAAATCGCGGATCTGGAACTGGCTTAGCTTTTCGCCCGGCTCACCCATTTCGATGTCCACGCCTTCCTCGGCGAAGACTTCGATGGTCAGCGTAAGGCGTTCGGCGATGGTGATGCGGTTCCGGTCGGCGGTGACGGTCATCTTCACCGGCCCCCGTTCAGCCGTCTTGACGATCGGCTTGACCGCGTCTTCGTCGTCATTGGCGTTGGGTTCCGTCGCCTCTTCGCCGCATCCGCCCAGCCCAGCCGCAAGGGCGATGACCGCCAGCCAACAACCACACCAAAATGTTCGTCTCCAGCCGCTGCTCATCAATCCGCCGCTTCTTCGTCTTCCTTGCCCTTTGCACCTTCGCCGGTCGCCGGCAGGAACGCCTCGGGATACAGCTTGACCTGGTGCTCCACGAAGAGTTGGTCTATATACTTCCTGGTAACCTCGCGCCGTCGTGTCTTCTGTGTGTCACGTTCGACCCGGCCCTTGACCTCCTCGAACGGCTTCTGCACCGCTTCGGTTCGCTCGAGCACTTTCACCACTTGCCAGCCCAAGCCAGCCTTGTAAACTTCGCCGAGCACCCCACCGGGCGACACCGCCCAGATGGCACTTTGCAATTCCGCCTGCCGGCCGATGCCGGGGATGAACGCCGCGCCCTTGGGCACCGCCTTGCTGATTCTGCCGCCGTTCTTTTTGGTGTGCTTGTCGAGGGAGAATTCCTCAGCCAATTCCGCGAAATCCTCCCCCGCCTGGACCCGGGCCAAAACCTCGCGGGCCTCCTCTTCCGAGCCCAGGGCAATATGAGCGAGCTTGAGCTTGGCTGGATCGGCGTACTTGTCCTTGTTGGCTGCGTAGTGCCGCTCCACGTCACCGGGAGTCACCGTAGCCCGCTTCTCGATCTCCTCAGTCAGCAACATCGAAGCCAGCAAATCGTCAGACAAGTCGGTCAGACGTTGACGGTAATTGGTGGACTGGTCGAGATTGCAAGCCTTTGCCTCCATCGCCAACACCCGCCCAACCATGATCTCACGCAAAAACTGAACCTTGGCCTGTGGATTGGCCATCTGCTTGATCGCCTGCTTGCGAACCTCGTCAGCCTGGGTGGACGAAAGGTTCGGCTGAGCCCTGATCGACATCTCGATCTTCGCCTGTAGCATCCGGTCAAACTCGGGCACGGTAATCTTGTGATCGCCGACCTGAGCCACAGTCTGCCGACTCGCCAGGGTGGCTTCCTCCTCGGATTGGATGCCGGCATGGGCTGCCATCTCACGAGCCAGCTCGGCATATCTGCCCATCTTCTGGAGACACTCGCGCACTTGCATGGTAATCTGCCGCGAAAGCTGATCGTCCCGATCACCCACCAAACGCTCCGCCAGATACAGGTCAGCCACCGCCTGCTGATACTGCTCGCTCTGGAATTCGAGCTTGCCGATGCGGTAGAGAATCTTGGCCCGGTCCAGCGGCTCGAGCACGGAGTCTTCCAGGTATTCCCGCCAGGCATCCGCCGCCGCCACCGGCAGGTTGCGGTCCTCGAGTTTCATGGCAATCGCCTTGGCATTCCCGGCTGAGGTGGGTGGGCTTTCTGCGGCAACTGGTTCCACCTTCGCCACCGGCGAGTGGACCAGGGCATATGCCTGCAAGGCAATCACCACGATAAGCAGCACACAGGCGATCTTGCCGGCTGCCGAACCGCCTGGCTTGGGGGCTTGGCGCTGGGGAAGGTGAAGCTGGGGAGTTTGATCTTGTGTCATCGTCTCGCTTCTCTCTTACGGAAGAACTTCTTTAGCGGGTCAACAAACGACTCGCCGGTCATCACACTGATTTCGTCGATATCCATGCGGCGGAAAAGCTGCTCGCGGTCGAGCTGCCGCCCACCGGCGGTGGTGGTGTAGTCACGCCGCAA
>JAGLWJ010000044.1 GCA_023133475.1 Phycisphaerae bacterium
ATGCCACAAAATATGGCCACACCCGTGGAACCCGCCATACGAGCCTGTCGCGTTTACACGCCCGGCGGCGGGCCTATAATGGCGCTTCGGATTGTCGAATTTTGGGGAGCCCGCGATGGCAGAATTAGGTGTCAACATCGACCACGTCGCCACGGTGCGTCAGGCCCGGCGGACCGATGAGCCCGACCCGGTCTGGGCTGCCGTCGAGGCGGAACTGGGAGGTGCCTCCTGCATCACTTTCCACCTCCGCGAGGACCGCCGGCATATCAACGACCGGGACGCACGCCTGCTCAAACAGACGGTGGCCACCAAGCTGAACATGGAGATGGCCATCGCTCGGGAAATCGTCGATATCGCCTGTGACATTGTTCCGGACCAGTGCTCGCTGGTTCCCGAACGCCGCGAGGAACTGACCACCGAAGGTGGGCTGGACGTGGCCCGCTACCGGGGGGAACTGACCACTGCGGTCAGCCGCCTGCGTGCCAAGGGGATCGTGGTAAGTGCCTTTATCGAGCCGGTCGAGGATCAAATTCGTGCCTCGGCGGAGGTGGGTTGCGGAGCCGTCGAGCTGTGGACCGGGGGATACGCCCACGCGAAAACCACCGCGGAGATCACCGCCCGTCTCGACGATCTGCGGCGTGGGATCGAGTTGGGGCGAAGTCTGGGCCTGGAGGTGCACGGTGGTCATGGGCTGACCTACCGCAATGTGGGCCCGGTGGCAGCGCTACCGGGGTTTTCGGAGTTTAACATCGGACATTCAATCGTAGCGCGGGCGCTCTTTGTCGGCATTCGCGCCGCGGTTCGAGAAATGAAGGATTTGTTGGAGCGGTATCGACCGCAGGAGAGCTAAACGATGAGAAAGATTGGGTTGGCTGGTTTGGTGGTGGTGGTGATGTTGGCAGCGGTGCCTCGGGTTCAGGCTGAGTTTGCCCTCGGCGATCAGGACCGGGTGGCGTTCTTCGGCAACAAGGTGTTGACAAGACCCGACATGCCCATGGCGGTGGAGACTTTCCTGCGCATCCGCTACCCGGAGTTGAAAGCGCGTTTCCGCACGTATGGCAAACATGAGGCGGCGATTCTCAAAGGTGCCGTCGAACGGTTCGACAAACTGGTGGCGACCACCAAGCCCACGGTCGTGGTGCTGTGCTTCGGCACCGATGACATTCCGCAGCATGAGTTAAACGAGAGCCACTTCAAGCGTTTTCAGGGCGACTTCGCCGCACTGGTGGAGCACGTCAAGAAGAGCGCAGCACACGTATATGTCATGACCCCGCTGTTCCCTGAGGTGAGCAAGAAGGACCAACTGCGAAAGATCCAGTATGACCAGACCATGAGCAAGTATGCCGAAGCCATGCGGACAGTCGCAAACGAAAAAGGGGCAAAGCTGATCGACTGGTTCGCCGCCTCGGAGGCATACTGCAAAGCCCACTCGGGCAACCGGCGTCTGGCGATTACCAAAGATGGTGTCAAACCGTCCACCCTGGGTTACAACATCGGCTCGACGGAGATCCTCGATGCCTTTGGGGCTGATCCGCTCAAGGTCAAGATCACCGCGAACTGGACAGGCAAGTTGGCTTCCGCCTCCATGGGCAAGGCGGTTGTCACCAAGGTCGGCGAGGACAAGATCAAGCTCGAACTTACCGGTGTGCCGATCCCCTGGGTGGTTCCGGACCGCGGGATCATCACGGGAGCGGATTGGCCTGGGTCCAAGTACCAGAGCTTTGTTCTCCAAATCCCCGACGCCCCCAAGGGTGGGATTATCGTCAGCGAACCGAACGACAAGAACGCCCTGCCGTACCTTTCGCAACAGTTGCTCGAGGGTGCGGACATGAGCTTTGTAGGCCCACTGACCAAACGCAGTGAGGTGACCGGTCTGGCGACCTGGATAAAGGCGAAGTGCCAGGCTGTCCGCCGTCACCAGGATTTCATGCGCAAGCCTATTCCCGAGCCGGAGTACAAGCAGTCATACGAGACCTATTATCTGGGTCTGGAACAGTATGCCGATGCCACCGACCGGATCGTTGCCCGCCAGCCGCGGACCATGACCGTCACTTTGGAACTCTACAAGGTGCCGCTTCCACCCGGTGGTGCCGTAGACAAGGACAAGGGCAAAGGCACAAGAATGGAACCGAGACACCCCAAAGGCAAGCTTAGCCCTCGATCGAAGCACTCGAGGAAGAGCATTCAGCCGCGCAAGCTGCCGGCCAAGGAAAAACCGACGGAATAGCGCCGGCGGCACCTGGGGAAAGCACGTAGGGTGCGTGGGCAAACGAAAGGCAAGGAAACCGCAATGGCAGTGGAGCCGGCGCGACTCTATCGGCAACTCCATCTCAGCGATCGGCTGATAGTGCTGGTCGCCTGGGGGTTGGCCATTGCGATTCACTTCGCCATCGGTTGGCGTGTGATGCAGCCGCTGGACCCGCAAGGGGCGGTCAGCATGTTGAGCGTCCGTCATCCGATGCTGATGATGGCCCAGATGGCGGCGCTGAGTGTGGTGGTGGCGATGCTGACCACTCTGCTTATTGGGCGCAAGCTGGCTGACGCGGGGGGCTTTGCGGTCTGTGTGGGTATTGCGGTGGCCAATCTGCGAGGCGGCACCTTCGAGGCGATCCTCATTGACATGTCCGGTTCGGGGCTTGCGACAGCTCCCGGCGTAGGGTTTACTTTTCTGTTTGAAGCGTTGGTCTGGTTTGCCGTCGTGGTGTTGGCCATGGTGGCTTCGGGCTTTGTGTTGCGGTGGTGTTTCGGTGGCGAGGATGAGGATGGGGCTTGCGGGCTTTCGAGTATGGCGGTGGCGGAGATGCCGTGGGTATCGAAGGTGCTGCAGGTGGGCGACGATGACGGGTTGGCAGCGAGCTTTCGCCGCGGGGGGCGGCACACACTCTTCACCGCCGTAAGTGCGTTTGTTCTGATAGGGCTGCTTTCAGCGGTGACCCCTGCGCGGGCCATCACGCACGGGCAGGTTTACTTCTCGATACTCGTTGCCTTCTATATTGCGGGGTATTTCGCTCACGGTAAATTCCCCCAACGGACCGCGTTGTGGACCTGCCTGGCGGTTCCGCTGGTGGCGGTGGCTGCCTATCTGTGGGCCATGCTGATAGGCCCAGGCAAAACCACGGGGTTGCCAAGCACTATTCCGCACAGCGTGTACTTGCGGGCTCTTCCACTCGAATATGTCACCCTGGGCACCATCGGCTCGATGATCGCATTCTGGTGGACACGGCAAAACTACGCCGCTCGTTTACTTGACCGCCGGAAGCCACGCAATACCAAAAAACAGATGTAGGGCGGGTTTCACCCGCCTTCCTTGCTGAATCAGTGCAGCTTCCTGTAGGGTGGGTTGAGCTTCGCGGAGCGAAGCGGAACCCACCGCACCGGTTGGTGGGTTCCACCTGACCTACGAGGCTGTAGGGCGGGTGGAACCCGCCTTACATCTGCGGAGCCGGGGTGTTCTGACTTCTCATATTAAGCCTCACCCTTCACAAACCGATACAAAAGCAGACGCCGCATTTATCAGTAGCTCGTCAATGTGAGCCCAGACCAAGGCAAATGAACCTTGACTTGGTGGTGGGAGCGGAAGAAGCCGTGCAAGGTTGGTCGGGGAATCCACCGATCAAGCGAGGAAAAACATGAGGATCAAAAAGCGATGAGCAACGAGACCGAGGCGAACCACGATATCCAGGTGTTTGTCCGGCAGTTATCGGAAGCCGCTGACAAACTCCTTAAGGACGATCTGAGCACTCTTGCAAAAATGCACGGTTGGTGCGAGCAACTGAGTGAAGCCACCAACCCCCAGGCATCACAACCCTCTCCCACAATGCACGCTATAGCCGCCTCCCTGGCTCAAAACCTCGAAGCCCTCATTCTGGGGGATGCGCAGGACCTGGACCAGACCGTGGCTGACGTTGTCACAATGATCGCCGAACTGGCTGACCCGGCGTCTACGTCGCCGTCTGCCCAATCCGCGTCAACCACCGAGAGCGTCGACCAGAGCGATGCCGAGGTGGCAGCCAGACTGGCTGATGTCTTCGATGAGGAGCCAAGGCCAGTTGCCGAAGCGTCCGGGTCAGACGGGGCGACCACGCCGGTTGAAGCTGCAACCAGTGTGCCACCCTACGAATCCCAACCACTGGTGATTGGCGAAAAGGAGGCGGAATTCGTTGCCGGATTCGTGGAAGAAGCCCGTGAGCATATCGAGGCGATCGAGGTCGCCGTGCTCGATGTGGAGAAATCGTCCGATGGTTCCGCCAAGATCGACGACCTCTTCCGCCCGTTCCATACTATTAAGGGGATGGCAGGATTTTTGAACCTGCGTGACGTAAACTGCCTGGCCCACGAGGTGGAGACGTTACTTGACCAGGGGCGCAAAGGTCAGCGTCAGATTACCTCGGACCTTATCGACCTGATCTTCGAGACGGTGGACATCCTCAAGGTGCAGATCGAGTCGATTGCCGGCTATTTGACCAATCCCGAGGGGAATACCGTTCCTCAGCCTCCAGTGGGCAGGTTTATCGACAAGCTGCGGGCAGTGGCGGCGGGGCGTAGTGTGTGCGGTGTCGGCTTGTCTGATGGTTCGCCCGACCCCGAGGCGCCCCCTGCCGAGACCGCCGACGCGCCTACTGCCGAAGCATCTACTGCCGGCGCGCCGGTGGCCGGCGCCGAGCTAACAGCAGACGATCAGTCCCGCGACCGTAAGGGAGCATCCCCAACACAACCCCAGGTCGCCCAACAAACCTCGGAGGCAAGTTCCGGGGCGTCTTTGGGCACCGCGCCCGCCTCGGGGCCTGCCGCAACCGGCAGTCGTCCTGCCGCAAGCGACCAGTCGGTTCGCATCGAGACCGCGAAGTTGGATGCGTTGGTGGACATGGTCGGAGAGTTGGTCATCGCCCAGACCCTGGTGGAAGCCAATTCCAAGATCGCCGAGGACCCGAAGCTAAGCAAGGACTCCGGGCAGGTGGCCAAGATCGTCCGCGACGTGCAGGAAGTGGCGATGGCCATGCGAATGGTCCCCATCGGGCCAACCTTCCAGCGGATGGCTCGTTTGGTCCGAGACGTCTCGCGCAAGGCCGACAAGAAGGTGGAACTGATCATTTCCGGTGAAGACACCGAACTGGACAAGAACGTCACTCAACAGATCGGCGACCCCCTGGTGCACATGGTGCGCAACGCGGTGGACCACGGAATCGAGTTGCCCCAGGATCGTATAGCCGCCGGTAAGAGCGAGGTCGGTCATGTTCACCTCAGCGCCGCCCACCAGGGCGGCAACATCGTCATTCAGATTCAGGACGACGGCAAAGGGCTCGATCCCGAGAAGCTGATCGCCAAAGGTATTGAGAAGGGCATCGTCCAACCCGGCGAAGAACTGACCGACGAGCAGGCATATTCGCTTATATTCGCTCCGGGCTTCTCCACCGCCGCCCAGGTCACCGACATCTCCGGGCGAGGGGTGGGCATGGACGTGGTCAAGCGGAACATCGAACAACTGCGCGGGCGAACCGAGATAGCCTCGGGGAAAGGGCGCGGAAGCACCTTCTCCATCTGTCTGCCTCTGACGTTAGCCATTATTGACGGCATGGTCGTTCGGGTCGGCGGCGAGCGGTTCATCTTCCCGACGATAACCATCGAACAGGCTCTACGCCCACGGCCGGAACAGATCACCACCGTGCAACAGAAGGGTGAGGTGGTGAAGGTTCGAGGCCGGCTGATCCCATTGATCCAACTGGGAGAGCTGTTCGGGCTGAGCGACCACATCGACCCCTGCCAGGCCATGGTGGTTATCGCCCACAATGATGGGCGTCAGATCGGGGTGGTGGTCGAGGAACTCCTGGGTCAGCAACAGGTGGTGATCAAAACTCTGGGAGAGCGTTTCGAATCTCTGCGTGGTGTTTCCGGAGCCGCCATTCTCGGTGACGGGCGTGTGGGGCTCATCCTGGAGATGTCGGGGATCACTGCGGCGTTCAACGAACGACATCTCTCGTCCAAGGTAACCCCTACAAGATCGCGGATGAAACCGCCCCCGCGGGCGAACCAGGATCGGGAGGAAGAAACATCGGTGGCACCAACGTCCCCACCAGTGACAGATGAGCGTTTGACCCCAGTGATGACATGTTAGGAGATCAGTTTCATGGAAACGGTTGCAGAAATTACTGAACAGGAAACCAGAGCCGAAACCACCAGGGACATCGGTGGGAAGTACCTGACGTTTCACCTCAACAACGAAGAGTACGGTCTGGAGATTCTGAAGGTCCGCGAGATCATCGGGATCATGGACATCACCAAAGTCCCGCAGACTCCCGAGTTTGTCGAGGGGGTGATCAATCTGCGCGGCAAGGTGATTCCGGTGATCGACCTGCGTGCCAGGTTTGGGTTGGAGCGAACCGAGTACAACGAGGAGACTTGCATAATCGTCGTCGATGTCGGGATGCTCATGGGAATTATCGTGGACACGGTTCAGGAAGTGCACGATATCCCGGATTCAAACATCGAGCCTCCCCCACAACTCGGGGCGGTTGTGGATATGAATTTTATCTTGGGGATGGGCAAGGTTAATGACGATGTCAAGATATTGCTGGACATCGACAAAGTGCTGAACTCCGACGAACTTGTGCAATTGCAGCACGCTGCCGGAGAGTGAATATTCAGTAAACTAACAACTGGCTGGTGCTTACGTGAATCAAGTTGTAGACATCGCCGACTACGCCGTCACAAACGACCCCAACAATACGCTGCTCACCTACTCATTGGGCAGTTGCATCGGGGTGGCCATCTGGGACCCGGAGGTTCGGGTGGGCGGTATGATTCATTACATGTTGCCGGAGTCTTCGCTGTCGCGTGAAAAAGCCAAGGCCAACCCCGCCATGTTTGCCGATTCCGGGATTCCGGTTTTGTTTCGAGCAGTATACGAGTTGGGGGCAGCGAAGAAGCGACTGGTGGTCAAGGTCGCGGGCGGCTCGCAACTGCTGGACGACAACGGCACGTTCAACATCGGAAAACGAAACTACGTCATGCTGCGGAAGATATTCTGGAAGAACGGGGTCCTGATCGACGCCGAGAACGTCGGCGGCTCGATCAGCCGCACCTTGAAACTGGAGGTAGCCAGCGGATTGGTGACCATCAAAACCCGTGGCAAGGAGTTCGAGTTGTGATACAAATCGACCGGATTCTGGAGCAGATCGAAACCCTGCCGCCGTTGCCGGACACAGCCATGAAGCTCGTCGCTGTGGTCAACGAGCCGTCCAGCACCATGGACGACATCGTCGAAGCCGTCAAGTACGACCCGGCAGTGACCACCGAAGTGCTGCGGTTGTGCAACTCCGCCTACTTTGGTCTGTCTCGCAAGGTGACTTCGCTCAATGATGCGATGGTATATCTGGGCACCGTCAAGGTGTTGCAATTGGTAATGGCGGTGCACACCGGCACCCTGCTGAGGAAGCCTCAGGTGGGCTACGGTCTGGAGCCAGGCGTGCTCTGGAAGCATTCGGTGGCGGTGGCTTTGGCGTCCGCGGCAGTCGGGCAGAAGCTCCGCTTGCCCTATACCGGGCTGTTGTTCACCGCCGGGCTGTTGCACGACATCGGCAAGGTAATTCTCAACCAGTATGTCGCCGAGGAATTCACCGAAATTGCCCGACGGGTCACGCAGGACAAGCTGACCTTTCTTGAGGCGGAACAGCAGGTCCTGGGCTTCTCTCACGCGGAAATCGGTGGGCGGCTCGCCGAGAAGTGGCAGCTTCCCGAGCCGATTGTGCGATGCGTTTACCACCACCATAGCCCAGCAGCCATAAACCCGCCTGATCCGTTGGTGGACGCGGTGTACGTGGCCAACACGATTTGCTTGTTGTTAGGTATCGGCCTGGGAGAAGACGGGTTGTCCTATCGGGCTGATGAAGAGGTAATGCGACGACACACGCTGACCGAACGTGACCTGGAGACCATCGGGCTCCAGATTACGATCGATCTGAAACAGGTCGAGCAGATGTTTGACAACTCCCCACATGCAGAAGCGACCACCGTCGCGGTGGGCAAATAGGAGCGCGGTGATGTCTCAAAACGTTCTCATCGTAGACGACTCGGCAACGATCCGGCAGATGATCAAAAAGACCATGGGCATCGCCGGGCTGGATGTGGGCGACATCTACGAAGCCTCCAACGGAATCGAAGCACTCGCCCAACTTCACGACCATTGCGTGGCGGTGATGGTGGTGGACATCAACATGCCCACCA
This sequence comes from Phycisphaerae bacterium, assembly GCA_023133475.1. Lineage (GTDB taxonomy): Bacteria > Planctomycetota > Phycisphaerae > UBA1845 > UBA1845 > JAAEQG01. The sequence continues at coordinate 8,221 of JAGLWJ010000044.1, forward strand.
TGAATGGGATTCAACTGCTTACCAGGATGAAGGAGAACGAGCGGTTGAAGGATATTCCCATTGTCATCGCCTCGACCGAGGGGAGCCAGAAACGCATTGATCAGATGGCAGACTTCGGCGCTTTCGGGTACGTCCGAAAGCCGTTTCAACCCGAGCAGTTGCGTGATGTGCTGCAACCATTGTTGGGAGTGACTGATGATTCAGGATCAAAAGACAGCGACGCTAACAACGATCTTTTCTGAAGTTCTCGCGGACCTCGCCTTCATGTTCAATGACGAGGAGGCTGATTATGGGGTTTCCAGTGCCGACGTGTGGCTGGAGACCGAGATCAGCTACCACGGTGCACAATCGGGCACGCTGTGTCTGTGGTGCACGCGGACCTTCTCCGTGCAACTGGCTGCCAACCTCTTGGGAGTCGATCCCCACGAGAGCTACGCGGAGGAGCAGGGCAACGATGCGGTGAAGGAATTCATGAACATCGTATGCGGGCAGTTCATCACCGCAATACACGGAACCGGGGCAGTCTTCGACCTGACTATTCCAACCCTTACCGAGCTGCCTGAAACGCCCCGTTTCCCGCAAGAGCATGGTTCGCATTTCTCGACCGTGTACGTGGAAGGCCAACGTCTCTGCCTCCGCTACAAACCGGGGCCGGGCTCGGAGTAGTAGGGCCGGCAACACGCGGCAGGGCCTGCGGCTGCAACCAAAGGGGACAAGAGAGGATATCCGCAGATTACACAGATTGAGTAGATTGACAAAAAAAATACTAAACCTAATCCTTGCTGGTGCTCTATCGCGATTGATTCGATGGATCAGCGACGCATGGGTGGCCCATCGCTTTAGCGGTGGGGGACGCGAATATCTGATGCAATTTGCGCCCCCCACGGCTAAAACCATGGGCATGATGGGAATCAGTTTCCCACCCAATGCACTAGTGTCGTTTTCGATCAGACTGTTTTGTGTTTCGACGGGTCGTGCTAAGCCCGGCATTTATGCCGGGTGAAAAGGCCTAGCGCAAGGGGCGGAAGATGGCGGTTACTACAGAAACCCGGGACCTCACCCGCAAGGAATACGAACGTATCCGGGACCTGGTTTACGCCAACAGCGGAATAAACCTCGGAAACGATAAAATGCAACTGGTGCGGACGAGGCTGGGCAAGCGGGTCCGCAACGATGGGTTCAGCTCGTTTGGTGAATACCTGCGGCATGTGGAGCAGGATAGCACCGGCGCGGAACTCGGCTCCCTGCTCGATGCCATCTCGACCAATACCACGCACCTGTTCCGCGAAATGCGCCATTTCGAGATGTTGCGCAGCATCATAACCACCTGGATCCAGGACAAGAACTGGCGGGCTGGGCACTCGGAAGTGCGAATCTGGAGTGCAGCCAGCTCCAGCGGGGAAGAACCACACTCCATTGCCATGACCGTCCACCACGCACTGAGCGGATTCCCAGGGATCGGGCTTAAGATTCTGGCAACCGACATCTCCATGCAGATGCTCCACAAAGCCAAACGGGGAATTTACGAATCACACCGGGTCGGCACTGCCCCGGCCGACTACCGCAACCGCTACTTCCGCAAGATTCATGAGAACGGGCAATCCTTCCTGCAGATCGTGCCGGAGCTGAGCAGCCTGATCACCTTCACTCGCTTCAATCTTATGACCCCCACATTCCCGTTCCGGCACGGGTTCGATGTTATCTTCTGCCGCAACGTGATGATTTACTTCGACCGCCCCACGCAGGAGACGTTGGTCAACAAATTAGCCCACCATCTGCATCCCGGCGGTTACCTGATGATCGGGCATTCCGAGAGCCTTAACGGCATCCAACATCCCTTGAACTATATAGAGCCGACGGTGTATCGAAAATAGCCCTATAATAGCCCAGTAAACATTCAGCACGAACAGCAGGTAAAAGGTAAGGGAATTGAAAATTGAAAATGGAAAATTGGGGGATGGGAACGTGATGAATTGAGAATGGAGAATGGAGAATGTGGGCGCTCGCAACGACGCCGGGGGGATTTAGCGGCGACAAGTCCG
>JAGLWJ010000440.1 GCA_023133475.1 Phycisphaerae bacterium
CGTTGCAGGTGGTCGCGGTAGGCCAGCCAGTGATCCAGGCTCACCGCGTTGCTGCCGAACTGCGCCACCCCGGTCAGCGGGTTCTTGTTTGTATGCAGTTCCGCCGCGTAGGCGATCACCGGCGTCATCCCGGTGCTCAGCCGATGTTGATGCCCGGCCAGAATCACCGGGTTTCCACGCTGCGAACCGCTCGGCGGCGATCTGCTGTGCTTCGCCTTTGATTTGCGTGCGGCGAATGTCGTTCGCCACCTCGACGGCTCTCAACACTGCGGTAGGCTTGCCTCCGTTAAGGATGCCTCTCAGTGCCGCCCCGAGTTGCACCTCCTGGATGCGTGTCAGCCCATCGCGTGGCACTTCGAGAGTGTCGAGGATTTGCCGAAAGAACTCCGCCTGTTCCGCGATCCGTGCTACCCGGTGCCCCCGTCGTCGAGCGGTGGCATAGGCCGTAAACGTGCGCAGATTGATTCGCTCTTGCAGGTTATGCGTTTCCCACACAGCTTTAGCCGCCGCCCCGTTATCCAGATCGGCATCGGCCATCAGCCGCAGGCGTTCGGGTAGGTTGTCAATCTCACGCAGTCGCATGTTGAAAAGCCATCAGCCGTCAGCCGTCAGTCCCGTACCGCCGGCTTCCAGCCGGCATCTGTTGCCGAACCGTACCGCAGGCATCCTGCCTGCCTGCACCTCTTGCATCTTGCCTTCCAAGTTCACGCTTCCATCCTCAACTTCCGCTGCCGTTCCAGCAGGTCGCGAGCCTGCACTTGTTGGCGGCCCAATTCGGAGAGCGAATAGAATGCCTTGTCCAGGCCGGCATGGACGATCTCTTTAGCGTCCTTGCACGGATCGACTGCCGTGATCACGTCACGGCGGTTCTGCCCGATCAGTTCGCTAATCGCCTTCAATTCGCGGTCGATTGCAATAATCCGTTCGTCAATAACTCCGCTCACAGCTTGCTCCAATGTAGGGCGGGTTCCACCCGCCATCTTGTGTCGGACGGGGGTTCCCCCGCCGATCACATTTTGCCCCAAATCACCAATGCCACCCCAAGAATCGCATAGATCACCCCACCGATCGCCAACACCTTAGTGACTTGCGTTTTGATTCCGTCTATCGACGCCCGCAAGCTGGCGATGTCTTCGCGTTGCTCGTGCTCGTGGCGCTCGAAGGTGTTGCGCGGCACGTAGTCCCGTTCGATTTTCCCGATCGTCGCCGCGTGTTCTTTTCGGAATCGAAACAGGGCGTTGGTGTCGTCGCGCGTGCGCTCCTTGAACGCTTCCAGCAGCGCGGACATTCCATCGACTTTGCCTTCAACTTTTGCCAGGGCGGCAATGATATTCGCATCGTGTTGGCTGATCTGTTCACCGCTCACGTCTTGGCTCCCCGATAGATCACACGAAGGTTCTGCACTTCCGGCCCGGCGGTGCGATGCGGCTCCCACTCCCACTCAAACCCATCCAGCGTCAGCGTCAACGCCACCAGCACGGCAGTCAGTCGCGCGTGATGGTTGCACGCGGCGCACAAGATGCTTTCCCCGGATCGAGTCTGTGCGGTCCGCATCGCACCGATCACCCGGCTCGCTTCGCTAAGCAGCTCCAGGTTCTGCGGGCTCTTGCCTCTTGCCTCTTGCCTTCTTCCATCAAAACAACCTCCCCTGCTGATTGGTCGCGTCGCGTGCCGCCTCACGAATCTTCCGCTCGTGAACAAACGCGAACCGTGCGTCGGCCTTACGGGCTTCGAGGTATTCTTCCCACTCTGTTGCGTCTCGCGCCATCCAGTAGCCCAGTCTATTTGCGCAGATGCGCGCTCCGATGGGTTTATCTCGCAGGCGTTCGACCGCTGCTCGGATAGTCCGCCGTTGGGTTTCGTGATTACCGTGGACGCCATTGCGTTCGGCCAGGAGGGTTGCCGAGCGCGGCCCCCAGTTATTCAGGCCCGCGCATGCCAGATCGGCGTGCACGCCGTGCACCACTTCCTCGGGGCACCAACTCCACGACTCGGTTTCGACAGCGACGACCATGACTTTGGACCTCGGACTTTGGACTTTGGACTCCGGTAGGGCGGGTTCTACCCGCCGTTATCGTTCGGCCCCGGCTTCATCAGGTGCGTTTGGACTTGCCGTTGGGCTTGCTTGGTGCCGTTATCTTCGTGAGCGATTCCGAGGATGATGGCGGTTCCCACACCGAGTATCCCCAGCAGCATGGTGTCGCTCAGTTCCAGCCCGTACTCGGCGGCGAGTGCTACCAGCACGGTCACCAGTGCCACTCGCACTTTACGGGATTGCAATGCCTTGAAAGGCCTCTTGAGCCAGCTCATTGATTGATTCCTCCAAAATTTCATTAGGCGTCTGAACGTCTGTCGGCTGGCTGTTGGGCGTCGTCGGGCGTTTACTGCCGACTTCGACGGTTAGTAAGTGGACGGTGCAGCCGAACGCACAGAAGTAGATCACCGTCGCCACCAGCCCTACCAGGGCACCGGCGATCAGTGCTCGGCGGATTCGCCGAGCCAGGATCAGCCAGCCCAGTAGTCCGAGTGTGCACTCGATCAGAAAGTCTTGCGTTCGCCGCCCGATGTCTTTCATTTCTCAATTCTCAATTTCCGAAGTAGCGAGCGGCGG
>JAGLWJ010000441.1 GCA_023133475.1 Phycisphaerae bacterium
TTTAGCGGTGGGGGACGCGAATACCTGACGCGATTCGTGTTCCCAAAGGGCTAAAGGGGCTATCGAAAACCCCTGTAGCGCAGGCTTTCAGATGTAGGGTGGGTGGAACCTCGCGGAGCGAGGTGGAACCCACCAACCGGCGCGGTGGGTTCCACCTGCCTACGGCAGGTTCCACCCACCCTACAGGGAAGGCGGGTGGAACCCACCCTACTGACTATAACCGGTGAGGATACGATGGCCAAAAAACTGGTTTCCGACATTGACGTTCAAGGCAAACGGGTGCTGGTGCGGCTGGACTTCAACGTGCCGCTAAACGACAGGGGAGAGATCACCGACGACCGGCGTATTGTGTTGGCGCTGCCCACGATTCGTCGCTTGATCGATGGTGAGGGGCGGCTCATTCTGATAAGCCACCTGGGACGCCCCAAAGGCAACCCGGACGATGACAAGAAGTTCTCGCTGGCACCGGTGGCCAAGCACCTGAGCGACCTGTTGGATTGCAAGGTGCGGTTGGCTCCGGGCTGCGTGGGGCCTGAGGTGGAGGTTATCGTCTCCAGCCTGGACGATAGCCAGGTATGCCTGCTCGAAAACCTGCGCTTCAACAAACCCGAAACCATCAAGGACAAAAAGGCCAAGGACGACCCATCACTCCGCCAGGCCAAGGATGACTTTGCCCGCCGGCTGGCTTCGCTGGCTGACGTGTATGTCAACGATGCCTTCGGGACCTGTCATCGCGACAACGCCAGCATGCTCACCGTGCCCCAAATGATGAAAGGCAAGCCGCGAGCCATCGGGTTCCTGATCAAAAAGGAGCTGGAGTTTCTGGGCGAAGCGGTAGCCAATCCCCAGCGGCCTTTTGTGGTGGTGCTCGGCGGGGCTAAGGTCTCCGACAAGATCGCCGTCATCGAGGCGTTAGCCGACAAGTGCGACAGAATCCTGATCGGCGGAGCCATGTCCTACACGTTCTTCGCGGCTGAGGGGTTAGCCACCGGCAAGAGCCTGGTCGAGCAGGACCGCCTGGACGACGCCCGGCGTCTGCGTGAACTGGCGGGGGACAAGCTGGTGTTGCCGAGTGATTCGGTTTGTGCGGCTGAGATTGCCGACGGGGTTGAAACCAGGGTATGCGGGCAGGCTGTCGATGCCGGCTTGATGGGGCTGGACATAGGCCCCAAGACCATCGCAGCCTACACCGAGATATTAGCCGGCGCCAAGACCATCGTATGGAATGGGCCGATGGGCGTGTTCGAGACGAAGCCGTTCGATGTCGGCACGATGGCCATCGCCCGGACGCTGGCTGACGTCACCGCCAAGGGCGCGGTAACCGTAATCGGCGGCGGCGACAGCGCGGCAGCCATCGACAAAGCTGGACTGGCAGACCGCGTCACCCACGTATCCACCGGCGGCGGAGCCTCCCTGGAATTCCTCGAGGGCAAGCCCTTCAAAGCCCTGGACGCCATCGACGACGCATAGGGTTGTTTTCGGTAGGGTAGGTTCCACTTGCGTAGGGTGGGTGGAGCCTCGCGGAGCGAGGCGCAACCCACCGCACCGGCGGGTGGCCCATCGCTTTAGCGGTGGGGGACGCGAATGGAGAATGGAGAAAATGGAAAATGGAAAATGAAAAATTGAAAATGGGGGGATGGGAAACATCATCGTTATGTGCACACGCGGGTGTTTAGTGGCGGCAAGTCCGTAGCGTTTAGCGGCTCCCCAACGGGGAGCGTGTAACAAAGAAGCGTGAAAAATGGGGATGCTAACATGAAAAACTGGGGAACGAAGAACTGAAAACGTCGCCAAGTCCGCATTTTCCATTTTCTTAGCATATGGCGGTAGGCATTTAGCTTGCGAGGACGCCGGTTGCTGCATACGGTATATTCTCAGAACAGAGACGCCGAGAGCACGGAGCGGAGAAAAACGATGCTCAAAAAACTCAAACTCCACAACTTCCGCACCTTTCTGAACGCTGAGATCGAGTTTACCCGGCGTCACCTCGTGATTGGGAGCAACAATAGCGGGAAGACTAATCTTTGCAGTGCACTTCGATTCTTTGCAGCAACCGCTTACGCTGAACTTACCAAGTCGGCACAAGCGATTCCGGGAGGGATTAAAGAGATCAAGAACTGGGCTTTCGACAGTCAAGAAATCGAAATCTCGTGCACATGTGCCCTTCCGTTCGAGAACGAGCTTTTTGATTTCACATATGATCTGGGGCTCAGGCTTGAGTCATCATCTGATTTCGCCGACCGGGGACAAATTGTTCTGCGGGTTTCAAAGGAACAACTGCTTATCAGCGGGCCGGGTTTCCCGAACGTGTCGCTTCTGGAGAACGATGGACGCGAAGCGCAGATGCTTCACGAAGAGAATTACCTGAACTCTGGTGAAACCCACCCTGTCACAATCGTGGCGCCTCGTGATGCGACCATGCTCTCGAAGCTCTACGAGTTGCCCACCAATCCCCGCGCCATCCTGTTTCGCAAGTACCTGTCAAGCTGGGTTTGCCACGCTTTTAGCCCGGAGCACATGAGGTTTGGCTGCCAAGACGTCTCGCCTGCCGTGCGCGGGCTCGTGACGCGAGGGGACAATCTGGCAATCGCCCTCTATCACATGAAGAACCTGGATGAACAGCGGTATCGACGAGTCATAGATCACGCCCGAATTATCGAGCCGACGCTTGAGGCGATCAATTTTGTCCTTGCACCAGACCAGACGCCGCTTCCGTTCGTCGCCCTGAGTGGACGGTCCAGAGCGTCTTGGGCTGGTCTCTCCGATGGCACACTCCGATGCCTGGGGTTGGCGGTTATCATTGAGCTTGTGGCTGTTTGGCGTGCCGACATGGGGTCTCCTGCCCCCTTGATTGCTATCGAGGAACCTGAGAATGGCATATATCCAGGGCAACTCCGCAAGATATTCGACTTATTCGAGGAGCGGGCACCCGGGGAGCAGTTCATATTCACATCCCATAACCCTTACTTTATTGATTTCTTCGATGGGGCGCGTGACTCAGTCACTATCCTGCGGCGGAAGAATGAGCGGACGGAGATTCTATCAGCCCCACCGGCAGAGGATGATCCCGATCGCTTGACGCTGGCTGAGCAGTATGCCATGGAGCTGATTGGTTGATCCGCAAGATCGGCGTCATCTATCAGGACCGCAACAGCTTCGGGTTTTTGTTGGGGATTCGTGATCGGCTTGAGTGTGAAGCCGAGTTGGTTGCGCCTCCAGGCCCCGTGGGTGTTCAGAGGCGTCTCACCCGTAAGAATGCAAAGAAGGCTTGGGCGTTCTTCAAGAAGCAGGGTGTGGACCTCGTCGTTCGGTTTACCGATGCGGACGGTGGTCGATGGCAAGAGATCGCCAGAAAAGAGCGGGAGGTTTTTCCGGACGAGGCGGATTCGGTTTTGGTTTGCGGTGTGGCGGTCAACAATCCAGAAGAATGGTTATACTTGGATGCCGATTATCTTGCGAAAACTCTGGGGCTTTCTTCCGAGGAACTACGTAACCCGATTCATCGAACAGACCGGATTAAGCGGGCGCTGACGCGGCTGGCGTGTGGGCAAGAAGGTCAAAGTGGACTCGTGGCGAGACTCGTTCGCCAGACGCCGGAGGAAGTATTCCGCCGGTGGTTGCAATCGGATGACGCTTTGCGCGAGTTCTACTCAGACTGCCGCAAAGCTGCTATCCGGGAGAACTGCGAAACAGCAAACGAGTTGGACGCCTCAATTGGGCAGGCGTAGGGCGGGTTCCACCCGCCGCCGCCAAGTGATACCTAACGCCACAGACGAAGGATGAAACCCGTCCTACGGTTCCTATCTGTGTGCACACACAACGACGGTATCCCCCATCCCCCAATTTTCCATTTCCCCCCGTTCCTCTCGGCGGTGAATTATCCGGGTCAGATGCGATTGCCCTGGCGTCTAGCCCGGATTTCGCATCGCAGTCTTGTGATCTTGCCTTGAATGTGCTATGCTCAGCAATCCGGTCTCAATACCGGCCACGGTAATGCGGTCTGCCCATTGTCTTAGGGTGGGCCGATAATATCTGTCTGTATGATTTGGAGGAGATTGATGCGCAAGGCACTGTTCACCGTAGTCACGTCAGCCATTCTGCTAACCGGGTTGCTGTCACCGCCGGCGATGGGGTGGATCACCATCGGGTCCGGCCCATGGATCGGCACCGATTCGTATGGCAACAGCTTCAACGAGGAATTTCAGGACTGGAACCACTCCGACTGCCGTGCTCTGGATGGGGCTGGGGTGTATGTCGGAGGGCGATATAACTTTAACGACGGGTACGACGATTCGCGCGACCTGATCGCCTTCTATTCGCGTGACGAGGGGGACGAGAATGGCAACTACTACTTCCGGGTGGACCTTTACGATTTACGCGAAGGGGCGGAGGTCGGCAACCTGGACATCTACGTCGCGATCGATTGCGCCTGGAGCGGGCAGACGTGGATGCCCGACTGGACCGACGTCGAGGTATCCCATCCCTGGGAGGTGTGCATCAAGCTATACGACACCGGTGCCTACGATGTCATCAATTCGAGTTGGGCCTCTATCGGCGGTTTTCTGGGGGCTTACTTCAACCGCGAGCTTGACTCGGTGGAGTTCGGGATCACCAAGCAGACGCTTTACAATCACGGATGGGACGGCACCAGCGTGATGTACTTCACCGTGATGACCGTCAAGGACGGCAGCAACGGCGGGGCCGGCGAGATCCGCGAGTGGTATCCGGATGGGCCGACCGCGCCCAGTGACGCCACCGACTGCTTCTACGACGACGATCGCGGATACAGCGACGGGGTGATCGACGGTGCCATCCCCTCGAACGCCAGTGTAGGGCAGGCCAAGTACGCCTCGATCGCCCACGGCAATCAGTCAATCAACCAGGCGGATGAGTTGCGTGTGCACTTCTACGATCCGCCCACGACCTATAAGACCGGCTTCGTCCGCACGCTGGAGACGCACGAGATTTTCAACGTCCCGATCAACATCCACATGAGCGGTTCGCTGATGGTGGCAGCCAAGTGGGCGGTGGCTCCGCCCGGCGACGATTCCAGGACCGACGGCCCGACGTTCCTTCAACGGGTGGCGGATTTTGTGAACAACGACCAAAACGACGGGCGACCGGGCTCGCTCATCGGAGGTGTCTTCGCCGAGCACATCATGCCCTATTTCGAGGGTGACGTGAATGCCAAAAGCATCGAGCTGTTCAACGAGTTGATGCTCTCGGCGTTTGGGCTGACACCCGACGACGTCAAGATCATGCACACGCCCGAGCGGGTCATCCGGTCGCAATCAACCAGCCTAAGCCCGCTCGACGGGCATACCTTCGAGGACATCGAGAACAGCTCCTACATCGCCACTTACCTCGATGAAGTCACCCATTTTCACTGGTGGTTCGATGCCGCCGAGACCCGCTGGAGCGGTCACGCCGGCAGTCACGACGACCCCAGCCATCACCGAATCCATAAGATCAACGGCGTTTACAGCTTCCTGATCAACGATCGCGAGGACCAGGGCAAGTTCGGCTTCGAGGACAACGGCATGAACCTGGACGTGCGCTACACCCTGGTGGACAAGGCCCAGGGTGATCCAGCCCAGTTGACGCTGGTATTCGATGATTGGGAGGCGTTGGCCGGCAAGAGCTTCGACCCGGTTCAGGGCGTCTCGACCGAGAACGACAACCAGAAGCTGTACCAGCAGACCATCCGCTGGGCTGCCAACCACCAGTGGATCGAGATCGTGAACCTCAAGGACATCCTCGATCGGGCGATCAATCCGGGCAATCCGCAGTACGATTCGGATTGGGTGATCGATCACGGGTATAGCTATTCCCTGTCGCTGCAAACCTATGAGTGGCTCAAGCACGCCTCGGAAGACAGCTATCATTACTGGTATTACAACGATAACGCCGGCTACACCGGCAACGAGCAGGACTTCTACGAGTTGGTGCCGGTTCTGGTTGGCCCGCAAGGTGATTATCACCGTCGCCACCCGGGGTCCGAGCCGTGGGACGATGCGTCAGCCAACGCCCAGGATCAGGCTGACGGGGCGGTTTTTCTGCCAAGCGGCAAGCGGCATGGGGATTTGAACTCGCCCGGAACGCTGATGCACGATGCCTGGGCGGCGATTGCGTCAGCCCCTGCCGGCGCCCTGCGCAAGCTGGCTGAGTATGCTTATACCAACCTGATCTACGAAACCGGCTGGCACGAGGAGGACTACGGCGCGACCCAACACTATCGAAACACGACCTATGGCAATCCCTGGCCGGTGCCCGACCCCACGTGGGACGGGGTGAACACCTGGGCTCTGCGGCTTCAGAACCACGTCCGCGGCGCCGGCGTTCTTGCCGCAGCCGCTCAGTGGGCCGACAACGTCAAGAACGGTCTGCTAGGCCCGCAGACGACGGTGGCGGCTTTTGATCTCGATCAGGACGGGCAAGACGAGTATGTCATGTACAATAACCGGGTCTACGTCTGCTTCGAAGCCCGTGGCGGGCGGTTGATTCATGGGTTTGCGTTCGATAACGCCTCCGACGATGCGTTGCAGGTGTTGGGGGCTCCGGTGGTGAATCCCTCCTCACCGGGCGAGGAGGAACTCGCGGGCAGTGATGCCAACCGCTGTAGCACCTTCAAGGACATGAACTTCACCTATGTGGACGCGGTCTGCTCGGTGAGCATGGGGGCTGACTATATCGAGTTCACCTCGTTTGACGGGGTGATCACAAAGCGAATCACGCTCCCAGCGGGGGGTGGGACTCTCCAGGCCGACTACACCAACTATACCGGTGGCACTCACTACGTGCGTGTTGGCGCGTCGCCGAACGTCGAGGATTTGATTCTGCACGGTCGCGACCACCTCGGCGTAGCCGGCTCCGCCACGCAATACCGGGTCAGCAACAGCGCAGGCGGTTTCGTGCGGGTGTTCTTCGGGACAGCCAGCTATAACCCCACACCGGCGGATGCGGGCTATGAGAATCGCAATCTGGCTTTGACCGAGCAGATCGAGGTCTCCGGAGGATCGAGCTTCACCTTCGACGTGCAGATCAACTCGGGCATGTTTGATGCCGACGCCGACGGGGACGTGGACCTGTCGGACCTGGCGGCATTCGAGGACTGCCTGGGTGGGCCTAACGCCGCGGTCCCTGGCCCATGTGGTTCCGATGTCGATCTGATGGACTGGAACGGGGACGGTGACGTGGACTTGTCGGACTTCGCCAGGTTCCAGATGTCCTATACGGGCAATCTGACGCCGTAAGAAAAGGCAAGAGGCAAGAGGCAAGAGGCAAGAGGCAAAAGGCAAAAGAAACTCGGAACTCGATTGGTGGGTTCCACCTCGCTTCGCGAGGTTCCACCCACCCTACGTCTATCCCCCTTTTTCGCGGACCAGTTGGTCGATGCGCTTGAGGATCGGGCGCTGCCGCAAGGCCAACTCTTTCTCGATTTGCTCGGCGGTCAATTGCCGATGCTCAACCTCGTCGGCCACCCGCTCCAAAACCCGAGCGAGCTTGCGCAACTCATCGGACACGCCGGGGATGGGCGGGTCGGTGCGGATCAGCCAACACGTGTCTCGACGAACCAGGTGGACTTCCTCCAGCGGCAGTCGCCCGCCGACGCAAATCCGCACCACGGCGGTGTCGCCGTCGATCACCTTGCTGATGCACTTCACCTCACGCGAGAAAGGCCCCAGCACGTTGACCACCGCCGTGCGGTCCAAGGCGTCGGCGCTACCGGCTCCGACGAAACGGCTTACCCGGCTCTTGAGCGCCGCCCCGGCAGAGGCCAACTCGTCAACCGACAGGATATACTCGATGACAGCATCACGCTGCCGGGGGATTATGTACGGTGCGATAGCAGTCACTTTGCCCTCGGACCGCAATTGGTGAACCTGACGCACGGTATCCATAGGCCCCAGGTGTGGGCCGGGCACGAGGGGCTGATCGCTACCGGTGGGCTTGGCGTTTGCTTCCCCCCCCGATGGAGGAGGCGCATCCGGGCGACAGCCGAACCCGCAGATGACAAGTAGCGTCACAGCAACCCAGGCTGTTAACACTACACAGCTTAGCCCCCAGAGGGGGCGTTGGGATATAGCCCAGGGTGAAGCGCAGCGAACCCTGGGTAGGCAATGCGATACGATTGGAGCCCCCAACGGGGGCGACGGAACGTTATGAGATTGTGGTGTCATTTGAGTCCGGGCTATGCCGCATGATTTTCCATCGCCCATGAACTGATGGTTGGGTGGCCCATGGCTTTAGCCGTGGGGGACGCAAATTGCATCAGATATTCGCGTCCCCCACCGCTAAAGCGGTGGGCCAGCCATGAATCGAGCCAATCTCCCTTAATCAACTCCTGGGCGGCGGAACTTTCCATCCTTTGGTCTGCCCCCGAACGATACATCCGTCCGGGCGCTCGAAAGTCATGACAATCTGGACATCCCGCCCCAGCACGTCGTCATCCTTGTCCCAGCAAAACTGGAGCTTATAGCCTTCGCCGAAGACCATGCTGTGAAACGTGTGCAACCCCTCGGTCAGGATAGGCCACTCCCGCACCAGGGTCCGGACCGCCTTGCCCGAGGCAGTGCGGTCCAGGCGGTACATTCTGGCACGGATCAACCCGTTGGCGGCTATGCCCTTGCGCGTCTTCCGCGAGGCGAGCACTACGGTGCAGCGAAACCCCTCGACATTGAGATCACCCTCCTGGTCAAAACTCTGAAAGGGGTTCATGTCGTACAGGCAGATCAGCTTGGCCACCTCATTGCCCGTCGTGTTCGGTGCCACGGTCTTGGGCGTAGCCGCACAGCCGCAAAACGCACCAAGCACCGCACACGTTACGAGAAGAGTCTTCCTGAACCAGCCTTGCATGTTCGCCGCTCCTGCTTGATAAGTCCAAAGTCCCTGGT
>JAGLWJ010000442.1 GCA_023133475.1 Phycisphaerae bacterium
GCCGGGCTCACCGCGAATTCCGTCGCCCCTTTCGGGGGCTGATCCCCCGTCATGCTCTCATTATGCTGTTTGATTGCAGCGAAAACCTCCGCGGCGTTGTAGCTGGAACGCACGAACGGGGCGGACTCCACACTCAAAAAACCACACTCACGAGCCCGCTCGGCAAGTTCGACAAACTCCTCAGGCGAGTAGAACCTGGCAATCGGGACATGCCGGCTCGTCGGCGCCAAGTACTGCCCGATCGTGAGCACCGCACAGCCGACCGCACGCAAATCGTCAAAGGTATGCAAAACTTCGTTCCAGGTCTCACCAAGCCCGAGCATCAGGCCTGATTTCGTAATGATCCCCGGGCCGATCTCGCGCACGATTTGCAGCACCTCCAACGACCGCCGATAGTCTCCTTGCGGGCGCAACACGGGCGTCAACCGTTCAACCATCTCGATATTGTGATTGTAGACGTCGGGTCGGGCATCGCAGATGATCCGAACCAATTCGCGGCGGGCGTGCAGGTCCGCGGGCAACACTTCGACAGAGGTCCGTGGGGACCGGGCTCGGATCGCCGCAATGCAACGTGCGAAGTGGCCTGCACCTTCGTCGGGAAGGTCGTCGCGGGCCACCGCGGTGATCACCGCATGGAGCAAACCCAACTCTTCCACCGCACCAGCCAACCGTTGTGGCTCATCCGGGTCCGGAGCCTGCGGTCGGCCGGTTTCCACCGAACAGTACCGGCATCTGCGTGTGCACCTATGCCCCAGGATCATAAAGGTTGCGGTGTGCTTGGACCAGCACTCGGTCAGGTTGGGGCACCGGGCATCCCGGCATACGGTGGCGATACGACTGCGGGCGATGATCCCTTTGGTCCTGGCGAATCCCCGCCCACCGGGCAGAGGCCGCTTGAGCCATGCCGGCAACCTCCGCCGAGACCGATGCGGGTTTGATGGCAATGCTTCCGACCGATCCAAGAACACGCCCTCGACAAAAAGTGAACCGCCGAGCCTCGCCCCGCGGAACCAAACGCTCGGATCATAGACGCACGCGGAGGGATTTCAAGTGCCGCCGCTGACCTACATTTTTCATGAACGCAGAGACGCAGAGAACGCAGAGAAGAAGGAGGGGAGTACGCCCAACGACAATGTCTCACATCCCTCCATTTTCCATTTTTCATTTTCAATTTTCAATTTCCCCCGTTCCTCTCGGCGGTGAATTATCCGGGTGAGATGCGATTGCTGGGTGGGGCACCCACACCCGCCATTAGTACAGGCGTTACGGAGCACTAGTTGGCGTTGACCGGCGGGGAAAAGCGGTTTACAGTGAAATCAGTGGAAGGCAATAAAGGGCAACGGCATGTTCAAACCTCCTGGGCATGATACTATGATCCGCTCTGCGGTTCGGCGGAACACGATCTGGGCACTTGGTGCGGCAAGCATCATGCTCTATTTTGGGATATATTCGCGGATTCCGGAAGAATCCATTGCCCCCCAGTTCCAGGGCTGGATGCTTTTTGTGTACACCTTACGCATCGGTGGAGGGGCGATGCTGGTCTCCGCAGTGCTTTCTTTCATCGGGATTCGCTCCGCGCTTCTGGTCGATGCGTTGATCAGTATGCTTATCGCTTCGGGCCTGGCGATCAGCAGCGCCCTGATCTACCGTGACAGCTCGCGTCAGGCATTGTTTGACTTGCTTTTCGCCGCCATGTTTGCGTATTCTGGATACCGGAACTGGCGTGAGTACGATCTGTTGGCGGGGAGAGACGAGGGGGAGATACCGGTCGAGTCTCCGGGCCAATCGCCCGATTCCCATTCGTAGGGTGGGTGGAACCTCGCGGAGCGAGGTGGAACCCACCAACCAGGGACGAGTCCAAAGTCCAAGGTCCAGAGTCTCGCTGGTTTCTGACTTTGGACATTGGACTAGGGACTTTGGACTTATTAGC
>JAGLWJ010000443.1 GCA_023133475.1 Phycisphaerae bacterium
CGCTCTCTGCGTCTCTGCGTTCATGGAAAATGCGGCATGGAAAACTGAGAAAACGGTGTAATCACAGTGCTATTTCCCAGCGCATGTCCTCGCAAATCTGTGTAATCTGCGGATAGGACGTAGGGTGGGTGGAACCTCGCAAAGCGAGGTGGAACCCACCGACCGATGCTAATGACTATGTTTGTGATTGTGTGGAGTTTCGCTTCTGTTTTCGCTGGAGGCGGTGTCGCGGGTGGGGGTGAGGGCACCTTCCAACTCGCCCGACAGATGCTGGCGGAATACCGTTGGCGGGAAGTGGTCGATCTTGTGGAAAGAGAAGACCGCCGCACCGCCAACCTGGAATGGGCGTTGGGTCAAGCCTACGCCGGGCTGGATGAGAACGACAAGGCAATCGAGCACTACCGCGCCGCCACCGGTCTGAACCGTGCCGACACTCGCTCAATGTCGGCGTTGGCCCGGTTGTTCGAGCGTATGGGTCAGCCTTTGGCTGCCCGTGCTCAGTACGAAGCCTTGTTGGAAGTTGATGCTCTTGCCCAGGATGCCCGCGAGGCGGTGGTGAAGCTGCTTATCGTCCAGGGGCGGTTCGAGGAGGCGGAGGCTCAAATTGTGCGGCTTCGCCGGATGGCCGCCTCGGGGAACTGTCTTGCCCGCTGTTCGGTTCGGATGGAGTTGGCTCGCGGGCGGATCAACTTGGCCCAGGCCCGCCAACGGCTGATTGAGGCGATGACCCGGGCGGGTGCGGACGCCGATTCGCTGGTATTGGTGGCTTCCATGGACCTCGCCCGGGAAGACCCCGACTCCGCGGAAAAAGCTCTGGCCCAGGTGCTGGTGCTTGCCACCGGGCGTGTGGATGCCGAGCAATTGCTGGTATCGGTCTACCGGAACCAACTGCGTTTCGATGAGGCGGAGGCCCGGTTGCGAGCTTTGCTGCAAAGGCATCCCAACCGGATCGAGTGGGTCGAGAACCTTTTCAATATGCTGGTGATCAACCAGAACTACGATGCGGCAGTCGAGTTGATATCGTCTTTCCTCGAAAGGCGCAAACCGCGTGGCAGGGCATTGCACGAGTTGCGTTTGAGTTTGCTGCAAGCTCTGGAGTCAGCCCGGCGCTTTGACGAGCAGATTGCCACGGTGCGGGGATGGCTGGCTGAAGAGCAGACCAACCGTGCACTGTGTGCGTGGCTTATAACCGCCCATCTGGCTGCGGGGTACGATGACCAGGCTTTGTCGATCGCTCGGGGTTGGCATTTGGCTGATCCTGGCGACGTTCAGTTCGCGGGGATGTATGGTGAAGTGCTGCTGCGCGCCAGGCGGTTCGTGGCTGCCCGGCAACTCCTCCTCGAAAGGCTTGAAAAGGATGCGGAGGATGAGGAGTTGTGGTTTGGGCTTATCGCCGGCCTGCTGGCCGACAAGCAATACGATGATGCCCTGGAGATGCTGGAGAGCATCCCGAGCGAAGCTTCGCCGTCGGTGGCGTTTTTGCGTGCGAAGCTGAGCGTTTATCTGACATCGAAGAGCTATGATAAAGCGGCGGCGTTGGCCAACCGTATGCTGTTGGATAAGCAGTTGATGCGTGCCCAGGGGGCGTTGAATGCGGCTGTCTTGCGCGAGGGACTGTCCGGAGTTCTAATCACAGCCCTGCTCAAAGCCGGGCGAAGCGAGGAAGCCCAAGTCCAGCTTACGCACTGGATCGGCAAGACCGATTCGACTCAACAGAAGGTTTTCTATTTGACTCTGCTGGCTGGTGTGTATCAGCAACGAGGGTTGGGAACTGAGGCTTTGGAGAGTCTTGAGTTGGCTTATTCGCTTGCCCCCGGCGACACGCAGATCAACAACGATCTGGGGTATACTCTGGCAGACCGTGGAGAGCGGCTGGACGAGGCGGAGCGGATGATTCGCATCGCCGTGGCTCGTGAGCCGATGAACGCCGCGTATCTGGACAGTCTTGGCTGGGTGCTTTATCGTCAGGGCCGGTTTGAGCAGGCCCGGTCATGGTTGGTGAAGGCGGTGCGGTGCCCGGATGCCCCGGACGACCCGGTGCTTTACGATCATCTGGGTGATGTGCACTGGTGCACGGGTGCCAGGGATCAGGCTGTCGAGCACTGGAAACGCTCGCTGGAACTGGCCCGCGAGCGGCTGACGGATCAGCCGGACGCGGGTGATCAGCGTATAGCCGACTCCGTCGGCGAGAAGTTGCGGGCGGTGGAAAGCGGGCAGGACCCGCAGGTAGCCCACATTGCGGCGGAAAAAAGCGAAAAGGGGAAACCCCTTAACTGAGATTGCCACCCAATAACGAGTAACCTTCCGGCACAAGGTCGCGAGGTCCTCAGGAAGGAGACACACGTATGTCCGGTCATTCCAAATGGTCTACGATCAAGCATAAGAAGGCTGCCACCGACGCCAAGCGTAGTAAAACCTGGAGCAAAATGTCGCGGGACATCACCGTGGCTGCCCGGGTCGGCGGCGGCGATCCGTCCTCCAATCCACGCCTGCGTCTGGCGATCGATAAAGCCCGCGGTGCCAACATGCCCAAGGACAACATCGACAAGGCCATCAAAAAAGGCACCGGTGACTTGGAAGGTGTTGCTTATGAAGAGATTTTATACGAAGGCTACGGTCCCGGTGGGGTGGCAGTGATGGTCCAGGCGTTGACGGACAATCGTTCCCGGACCGCTCCGGAGATCAAGAAGATTTTCGAGCGAAAAAACGGCAACCTCGGTGCCACCAATTGCGTGGCATGGATGTTCCAACAGAAGGGTGTGATCGTGGTCGCCCGTGCCGACGTGGAGGAGGACCAGCTCATCGAGATCGCCATCGACAATGGGGCTGAGGATGTCACCACTTCCGAGCAGATTTACGAGGTAACCTCCGATCCGAGTTCCTTCGAGAGTGTGCGGGATGCTATTCGCACTGCCGAGATTCCCATCCAGTCGGCTGACCTGAGCATGGTGTCGGAGAACAGCGTGGCTTTGGACGCCGAAGCAGCTCGCAAGGTGCTTGTTTTGGTTGAAGCTCTCGAAGACCACGACGATGTTCAGTCGGTGGCCACCAACTTCGACATTTCAGATGAAGTTTTGGCACAGCTCGCCGCCGACCGGTAGTAGGGCGGGTTCCACCCGCCTTCTTGCATGGGCGCCCCACATTCGAATCAATCGTAGGGTGGGTGGAGCTTTGCGAAGCAAAGCGCAACCCACCGTGCCGGCTGGCGGGTTCCACCTCGCTCCGCGAGGCTCCACCCACCCTACGCCATGTTGCCTTCACTCGCGTCACAATCCTGCGCCGCCTGACGAGCCAAGTCTGCAATCGACGTTTGAAACCAGCGTTTGAGCAGCGGTTCCAAAGAGCGATTCCGCAATCGCCGGCGGGCGGCTGCCACGATACGCGGACGGGGCAGACCTCGCACCGCGTGAGTGGTCTCCAACAGGAACAGGGCTTCAAGGTGGTTAATCAAGGGGTCGCCGCTGTCACCCGTCGAAACGCCGCCGGCGGATGTAGGCCGTCGTGGCTCCACCACCGACTCGACCAGCACCGGCGGGTGGAACGTGACACGCATGACATCCTCCCGCCCCTGCACGAATCCAACCGGGTCGTTGAGACTGAGCGGCAGAACATAGGTTCTTCGGCCGGTGCCACGCGCCCGGCGGATGGTCTCGTTGACCGCCAGCCGGATGCCCCGCTTTACACGCATCTGCTGCCCGTAGAACAACGGCGGTTGGCCTCCATCGACCATGATGAACACCGGCACCTTCGCGTGGATCAGCACGTCAGCCGTCTGGACCAATGCCACCTCCAGCGGGGGGGCGTGATGGCCTCTGATGGGAATGCTGTAGCGGTCGCGGGCGATCTTCTTCTCGACCGCCGGGCCGAAGAAGGCATTGTTGGCCCAAACAGCAAACCGAACCTTGCGGAGCGGCTCGAAAAACAAAGGCCAATCCAGATATCCCAACCGGTGCGACGCGGCGATGATGACGTTATGGCGCGTTCGGTGCGTGCTCAGGTCAAACAGCTCGGAGTTGTGCAGGTGTTCGAGCCCCTCGAAGCGGGCAACCTCGCCCTTGACCCCACGTAGTTTGCCGAATCCCCCCCGATGAATCCAACCGAACGTCGTGGCAAACGTGTCCGAAAAGCTGAAACGCTTTCCGGGAAACACCTGGTGAGCCAACAAGTGCAGCAACAGCGGCATGTAAGTGTCGAATGGGTTGACCCGAAAGATGTCCGGGACCGCGGTCTCCAGGGCAGTGATCAGAGCCGGGCCAAAGCCGGGGGACGAGAAACCCAGGAAATCAACCCGCCGGCGCGGCAGTCGCCAACGCCGCCCGGATTCGCCAGGGCGGGCAGTGAGCAGGCGATCCGCGAGAAAGAGGCCGTCCAGGTAAAACTGAGTCAAAGCCAAAAACCACTTGAGTTCGGATTTCCCGTCATGGTAAGGGTTTATCTGGGTAATCCGGGCCAGCCCTTGGTCAAGCCGGCTGCCCAGATTGGCCCCCAACGCGGTTCGAGCCGGATCGAGCCCGCAGCGGGTGGAGGTCTCCTCGAGCAGCGTGTTCAGATCGGCACGGTTGACTTTGGCGTCGTGGTGGACGCAGGCGAGCAAGACCCGACGATAATCCACCAGCAGCCGATCCCGGCGTGGGTCATCCCGCGGCTGGGCCACCTCGCCACCATCCTGCGACTCGATGACGCCACGCAGGGCAGCACAGATGCCGGGGATGTCGTCGCCACGCAGCCCACCGTGCCGGCGGGAGGGGTCTTCAGCATCAGATGTTCTTAAAGGCATAGCGGAATCCTTCTATAACTTGAAGCTCTTAGTATATAGTCATACCAGGAAGTCCAAAGCCCAATGATGTAGGGCGGGTTTCACCCGCCTCCAGCAAGTGAAACGTAACGCCATAAACGGCGGGTGAAACCCGCCCTACAATTGTGATTACGCTATTTTCTCAGTTCTTCACGCGTCATTCTACGCGCTTTCTTCTACGCGCTCCTCTTTTACGCGCTCCCCTTTGGGTCGCCGCTAAACGCTACGGACTTGTCGTTGCTAAACCTGGATAATTCATGAACGCAGAGACGCAGAGAGCGCAGAGAAGAGCGAGAAGAGATGAGGATAAGGGGGGAAGAGTCGAAACTGGGCAACGCTGCCAACCCCACATTTTCCATTTTCTCAATTCTCAATTCATCACATCTCTCCTCCCCCCATTTTCCATTTTTCATTTTCAATTTTCCATTTCCTGCGTGCTTGTGGCGTGCGCATAAAAAAACAGCGGCTGCGATCAAAAACCGCAGCCGCTGCATTTCTAT
Source organism: Phycisphaerae bacterium (assembly GCA_023133475.1). Taxonomy (GTDB): domain Bacteria; phylum Planctomycetota; class Phycisphaerae; order UBA1845; family UBA1845; genus JAAEQG01. Next base: position 5,296 of record JAGLWJ010000443.1, read on the forward strand.
TGACAATCGAATAGACGGACGCACCGAGGAACCCACGTATGGGCTCCCCAGACAGGGTCTTACCACAGTGTCTTGAGCAGCTTGTCAGCCACTCATTAATGCGGTCAAGCGTTCGGCCATTAGTACGGGTCAGCTAAACACGTCTCCGTGCTTACACCTCCCGCCTATCGACCTGCTGGTCTTGCAGGGGCCTTCAGTCAACCCGCCGAAGCGGGGACATCGAAACCTTATCTCGAGGGGGGCTTCCCGCTTAGATGCATTCAGCGGTTATCCTTTCCGTGCTTAGCTACCCAGCGGTGCCCCGAGCGGGACAGCTGGTACACCAGAGGCACGTACCTCCTAATCCTCTCGTACTAAGGAGATATCCTCTCAAGTTTCATACGCCCACGGCAGATAGGGACCGACCTGGCTCTCGCCGGTCTGAACCCAGCTCGCGTACCACTTTAA
>JAGLWJ010000444.1 GCA_023133475.1 Phycisphaerae bacterium
AACCCCCCCCCCCCCCCAAGTTATCGGATGTGAGACAAAATGGGAAAAAAGCTTTCGGCTCGGTAGGGTGGGTGAAGCCTCACGAAGTGAGGCGCAACCCACCAAACCGGCTATAATCCTTGGGCTTTGGGCCTTAGACTTTGGACTTTGGACTTTGGACTAGGAACTAAGAACTAGGAACTAGCTATGACACATTGCGATCCGAGCCAAACCCCCGCACTTTGCCCCACGGCTCGACAAGAACGTTACCGCTACCTGGATGTCCTTCGTGGGATTGCCCTTCTGGGCATTCTGCCGGCGAATATCCCCTTCTTCGCAATCCCCATGACCAGCCACGAGGCATATTGGGCAACCGAATCGGGCTGGCGTGAGCCGCTCGCCTTCTACATGACCCGCTTCTTCGTGGAATACAAATTCATCACCATCTTCTCGCTGCTGTTCGGGGTTGGGCTGGCCCTCATTGGGCAACGTTGCCTGCAGTCCGGGAGATCGTTTAGACGACTTTATTTCAGGCGCATTTTGGCCCTGGCTGTCTTCGGATTCCTGCACGTGCTCTTGCTGTGGTGTGGCGATATTCTGCTTTACTATGCCTGCGGCGGTTTCATAGCCATGTGGATGGTTAACTGGTCTCCCAAAACGCTCCGACGTGTGGGCATAGCTCTCCTGCTGGTGCCGGCGGTGTTTATGTTGCTCGTTTCCGGGATGCTGGCGGTTACCCAGGACATCCCGGAGGTAAGCGACATGCTCCAGGTAATCGAACAACGCACCCGCCCCCAATCGCCTCCCCCGGAAGGTTTCGAGGGGATGGCGTTCGTGGAACGGCTGAAATACTTCGGCCCGGAGCTGGAACAAGTAGTCTATAACCGGGGCAGTTTCCTTGAAATAATGGCTATACGATCGGTGACGTGGATAGGTGGTCTGGTGATGTTCGGCATCTGCTTTGGTTGGCGAATCCTGGGGCTGTTTCTGCTCGGGATGGCTTTGTTGAAGAGCGGCTGGTTCACCCAACCCGGCGAACACATGGGCAAATTCCGCAAGCTGGGGATAGCCGGTTTCGCCATAGGGGTGCCGATACAGTTGCTCGGGTTGGTCTTCGACGCAGGGAAGGTGGGTGGGTATGCCGGCGACTGGGCTGCGGAATGTTGCCAATATGTGGGCAGCCTGGGGGTTAGTGCCGGCTACATCGCCCTGATCGCCTGGTTCTTCGTCAAATTGAGCAACACGGCATGGCACGATCGCTTTGCCGCCGTGGGGCGCTCTGCTTTTTCCAACTACATTCTCCAGAGCATATTGTGCACCTCTCTGTTCTATGCCTACGGGCTGGGGTTGTTCGGGATGTTCGATCGCATGCAACTCTGGACGGTGGTATTGGCGGTGTGGATGATAATGCTTGTGGTTAGTCGCCCTTGGCTGACCCGTTTCAATTACGGGCCGTTGGAATGGGCATGGCGAAGGCTCACCTATGGCCAACCAATCGCCATGCGAACCAAACCGATAAAGTGACACTGCTCACGGCGCGGCCGAAGGCTGTTACCAAGGGGGGCAAGAGAAAAATCCGCAGATTACGCAGATTGCACAGATTGACAAAGAAATATGCCCGAATTTATCCCTTGCTATCTCTCCGCCGCGTTCTCGCAAGTCTGCGTAATCTGCGGACCCGACCTACAATCTACAATTGCACGATCTGCTCATATGTCTCCGGTCTCCGGTCGCGGAAGAACTGCCAGACATTGCGCACCTCCCTGATCTCGTCGAGGTCCAGGTCCCCGACAACGATATCGTCCTCGCCGCGTTTGCCTTCGGCAATCATTTGCCCGCGGGGGCTGCACAGATAGCTGGTGCCGTAAAACTCGCCGATGCGCCAAGGGTCCTCGGTGCCGGGGCGGTTGATGGCACCGACGAAATACTGGTTGGCCACCGCATGTGCCGGCTGCTCCAGCTTCCACAGATACTCGCTCAGACCCGCCACCGTGGCGGACGGATTGAAAATGATCTCCGCCCCACCCAGGCCCAAAGCCCGTGCCCCCTCGGGGAAGTGCCGGTCATAACAAATGTAGACCCCCACCTTGCCAACGCTGGTGTCGAACACCGGATAGCCCAGGTTGCCGGGCTTGAAATAGAACTTCTCCCAGAACCCGGGCGCACAATGCGGAATGTGTATCTTGCGGAACTTGCCCAGGTAAGTGCCGTCGGCGTCGATCACCGAGGCGGTGTTATAGTACACCCCCGGCATATCCTCCTCATAAATCGGGACCACCAACACCAGGCGGTGCTTTTTGGCCAACTCGCACATGAGTCGGGTGGTAGGGCCATCGGGGATGCTCTCGACCATCTGGTACCACTTGGGGTCTTGCTCGGCGCAGAAGTAAGGCCCGTAGAACAACTCTTGCAGGCACACGATTTGCGAGCCCTCGTCTGCCGCCCGGGCAATGAGCTCGACATGCTTGTCAACCATGGCTTGCTTGATCTTCTCGACGGAGGAGGTGGAAGGTTCACACAGTGTTGCCTGGATCAGTCCGGCTCGCACGATTCTTGCCATGGTTCTCTCCTGAACAGGTGAGGCATTTGAAGGCCCACAGAGATCAACTCCACCCCCTCAATCAGCATGTGAGGGCAGGGATTATTTGTACCATAGCACAGCCGGCACCGCAATCAGTGCCGCGACCGTAAACGAGTCCAAAGTCCAAGGTCCCGCTGGTCTCTGACTTTGGACCTTGGACTAGGGACTTTGGACTTATTAGCCGGTGCGGTGGGCTTCAGATCAGGAGGCCTGGAGACACTGTTATCCCCATATCAAGCCTAAAAACCGGCTTATCCAAGATTTCCAGAAAATGCGCTAGAAACCCTTGACATGCGATCAGGGTTACTGTTATTATACGTGATACACTAAGTTTTGCTGGAAGAATCCTGAGGTTGTGTGCTTGGGAAGATTCGCAAATAACGGGGAAGCCGGAGTGAGGCAGAGCACGTAGGTGGGAGCGTGGCTCTTTTATGTGGTATGCCGTCCCCGCATTGGGGTTTATGGGCTGTACCAGAAAACCACCCGGCAATCTGGTGTATCGGTGTGCGTGAAATTCGCAGCCTCCTGGTGGGCGAAGCCGGGGGGATGGATGAGAGGATGGGTTATGAAGCAATCGACGGGGTCTGTGATGGCCAGGGGTGTGGCAATGGCCTTGTCGGTGCACGTCTTGGGGTCTTAATTTTGTTAGTGAGGAAATCCGGTGGTGGCGGTATGCCTGGCCCGCTCTGGCGGATATGAGATTTTTTGTTGTTTATTGACATGTGAACAGGCAAGACTCTTGATGGAGGACAAAGAATGAGCTGGAAAGCAAAAACTGTGCTTTTGTGTGTGAGCGTGTTGCTGATCGGCACCACGCCAGGACTGGCAGCAACGGGTGATGACTGCACCGATCCGATCGTGGTGAATGTGCCGGGCGACCTGACTTACACCGCCAACGACACCACCTGCGGTCGGGTGAACGACTACAGCGGCACCACCTGTTTGGGGAATTACGATACCGGTGAGGACATCATCTACGAACTCGTCGTCACCGGGACCGTGTCCGTGGACATCACCGTGGTCACGGACACCAGTTGGGGTGGAATCGCTCTCGACGACGCGTGCCCGCCGGCTGATCCGTGCATGGCATCTGACACATATGCCTCCCCCGACTATAAGCTGTTGCTCACCAATCAGGTGCTGACGACGGGCACTTATTATTTGATACTGGACACCTATGCAACGCCCGACTGCATGGACTTTAGCATCACGATTGAGATGACCCCACTCGGTGCGTGCTGCCTGTATGACGGCGGTTGCGTGGAGAGCGCCACCGAAGGCGCTTGCTTCGACACGCTGGGTGGTTGTCGCTGGCTCGAGGGCGAAGTATGCACTGCGTGCCCGGCGCTGCCAGCCAACGACGCTTGCGGCAATGCCGAGGCGATTGGCGAGGTGACGGACTACCCGTTCGACACAACGTGTGCGACAAACGACGGTATCGGTGAGTACACCGGTGACGCGAACGTCTGGTACTGCTACACACCCACTTGCACAGGAATGGCAACCATCAGCCTGTGCGGCAGCAGCTACGACACCAAGATGGCGGTCTATGCCGGTTGCGGCTGTGCTCCGCTTGGGGCGCGTCTGGCTGAAAACGACGATGCCACCGGCATTTGCAGCCCGCAGTCGCAGGTTGAGCTCGCGGTTGTCGCCGGGCAGCAGTACCTGATCGAGGTCGGCGGTTACTCCGACCACGTCGGTGCGGGCGTTTTGACCATCACTTGCGTCGAGGATGCGGATGGTGCCTGCTGTAGCGTCGCCGGTGTGTGTGAAGTGAAGCCCGAAGTCGTGTGCGATGCCGAGGGTGGCGTCTATCTCGGCAACGGCACCACTTGTGACGGTGATCCGTGTGCTCTGGGTGCCTGCTGCTTCGACGACGGCTCCTGCTCGCTGATGGATGCGACCGATTGTGCCGCTGCTGTCGGCAGCGTTGGCTTCCTCGGCTACGGCACCACCTGTGATCCGAACCCGTGCGTCCAGCCGGGCGACAATTGCGGCAATCCGATCGTGGTCACCCTGCCGCTCGACCTGGACTATGCGGACTCGAACACGACCTGCGGTCGCGGCAACGACTACGAGGACACCTGCCTGGGCTACTACGACAGTGGTGAGGATATCATTTACAAGCTGGTGGTGACCGAGGACGTCTGCGTGGACATTACGGTGGCTGCTGCTGATGTTGAGGCTCGCTTTGGTGTGGCGATTGACGGCGTGTGCCCTCCGGGCAACCCCTGCATGGACTACGTAATCTGGCCTTGGCCTGACCCCGCGGTGCTGAAGGGCTTGAACCTGACCGTGGGCACGTATTACGTGATGGTGGACACCTATGCGTATTACGATCCCTGCACGACGTTCGACCTGACTATCACCCCGTGCCCGGCCGGCCCGCCCAACGATTTCTGTGCCGATGCCATCGACATCACCGCCACGCCCTACAGCGACCTTGGCGTCGATGTGCCCAACGCCACCGACGATGCCAATGTGGACCCGAGCTGTGATACTTATTCCAACAGCGAAGCCAACAACGGCGTCTGGTACACCTACACGCCGAGCGTGGATTGCGATGCAACCATTACGGTGAGCGGGCTCGATACGGTGACCTCGCTCTGGACCGGTGCGGATTGCGACAACCTCACGCAGTTCGGTTGCGAGGACGACCAGACCTCGGTGTGGAATCTGACGGCCGGGACCAAGTACTGGATCGTGGTCTCCTACTTTTTCTCCTACGCGCCCACAACCCAGATCGACTTCTCGTTCGATTGCGTGGTGCCCGACGGTGCCTGTTGTCTTCCGGACGGGACCTGCCAGGCCCTGTCTGCGCCGGACTGTGCCTTGGCTAATGGAACCTTCCACGCCGGAATCGCGTGTGTCGACATCGACTGCGGCGGTGCCTGCTGCCAGCCGGACGAGACCTGCACGGACGAGATCAGCAAGGCTGCCTGTGACACCATCGGCGGTCACTATCTGGGTGACGATACCACCTGTGCCACGACGGTGTGCAACGACAACTGCGAATACGCCACCGCCATCGGCGACGTGGTGGACCGGGCGTTCGACACCACCAACGCGACGAACCAGGGCATCAGCACCTACACCTTCGGGCCGAACATCTGGTACTGCTACACTGCCACTTGCACTGGTGAGGCAACAGTCAGCCTGTGCGGCAGCAGCTACGACACTAGGTTGGCGGTCTATGATGGTTGCACCTGCGATCCGCTCGATACTCGTCTGGCGGAAAACGATGATTCGGACGTGTGCGACCGCAGCCTGCAGTCGCACCTCGTGGTTGGTGTGGTGGCTGGGCAGGAGTACCTGATCGACGTTGGTGGTTACTCGACCAATGCCGGCCCGGGTATCCTGAACATCAGTTGCGTGGTTTACGCGACCGGGGCCTGCTGCGTCGATGACGTGTGCATGCCCGGCATGACCGAGCTTGAGTGCTTGGCCACCAATGGCGTCTACCTCGGTGACGACACGGTCTGCGGCGATCCGAACCCGTGCACGCACGGTGCCTGCTGCTTCGATGACGGTAGTTGCCAGTTGCTCGATTCGAATGGTTGCGAGACCGCCGGTGGGGACTACCTCGGCGATATGACCAACTGCGATCCGAACCCGTGCCCGCAGATTGGCGACAACTGCGATATGCCGTTGGTGGTCGCGGATGAGTTCGTCGATTCCAACTACACCTGTGGGCGGACCGACGATTACAACGACACCTGCCTGAGTTCTTACGACGGCGGCGAGGACATCATTTACGAGTGGACCGTCAGCACCAACGGCTGCTTCAAGCTCACGCTCGATCCGCAAGGCACGGATTACACCGGTTTTGCGGTCGATGAGTTGTGCCCGCTCGATCCGGGTTACACGCTGTGCGAAGCCGTGGAATGGGGTGATGGAACCGGCGATCCGTACTCGATCGAGGACCTGAACCTGACTGCGGGCGTTCACTACATTATGGTTGACGGCAACCCGGCTGGCGAGGACTGCATCCCGGCGTTCACCCTGACCGTCGAGATTTGTGCGACCGGCGCGTGCTGCATTGACGGTGCGTGCTCGATCACGACCGAGTTGGAGTGCGAGGCCGCCGAGGGTGCCTATCTTGGTGATGACACCGTCTGCGATCCGAACCCGTGCAACATCGGTGCCTGCTGCTTCGGCGATATTTGCTCGAACGGCATGACCGAGGAAGATTGCACCGCCGATGGTGGTGTGTATCAAGGTCATCTGACCACTTGCGATCCGAACCCGTGCGTGGGTGCCTGCTGCTTCGATGACGGTAGCTGCCAGTTGCTCACCTCCAACGGTTGCGAGGTTGCGGAAGGTAACTACCTGGGTGGTGGGACGACCTGCGATCCGAACCCGTGTCCGCCGGCCAACGACGTCTGCGAGCGGGCGGAGCTTCTCCCGGTTCCCGGTAACGTGATCTTCGACAACACCACCGCCACCGATGATGACACTCCTTACTGCGGCACCTTCGCGCCCAAGAAGGGTGTCTGGTTCGAGGTCATCGGCACCGGCAATACGATGACCGCCACCACCTGCCTGGCCGGGACTGAGGTCGAGGACACCAAGATTCAGGTGTTCTGCCTCGAGTGTGGGCCTTGGACCTGCGTGGCCGGCAATGATGACGACTCCAGTTGTGCGAATAACCACCTGTCCACGGTCGAGTGGTGCTCGCAGTTGGGTGCGACGTACTACCTCCATGTGGGTGGCTACGGCGACCAGCACTTCGGCCTCATCGAGTTGGGTATCGTCGAAGGCGACGCCTGTGTGGCTGACGTGCAGTGCCTGCCGACCGGTGCGTGCTGTGTCGGCGCCGAATGTGTGGAGGATATGACCGAAACCGAGTGCACCGGTCTTGGTGGCTACTACGGTGGTGACGGGTCGGAATGTCTGCCTCTGGGAGCCTGCTGCATGTGCGACAATACCTGCATCCTCACTACCGAGGATTGCTGTGTGGTCGGCGGTGGCGCCTACATGGGTGACGACAGCAATTGCGAGGGCACCTCCATCTACGAGGCTGACCCCGATCTGGCCATCCCGGACAACAATCCGACTGGTGTCAACCACACCATCACCGTGGCGAATTCCTTCGCCATCGACGATGTGAATGTGGATGCGGTGATAAGCCATACGTGGATCGGCGATCTGATCATCACCGTGACCCACAATGGCACGACGGTCACGCTGTGGGATCAGGCGTGTGGCGGCGCCAACCAGGACCTCGATGTCATCTTCGACGACGAGGGTGGCCCGGTGGTCTGCGACAGCCCGACGGTAGGCGACATCGTCCCCGCCGAGGCATTGTCCGCGTTCGACGGGATGGATGCAGCCGGTGACTGGATCATTACCGTTTCGGACAACGTCAGCGGGGACACCGGGACGCTGGACCACTGGTCAGTGCACCTGGCCACCGGCGCCAGCCCGTGTCTGTGCGGTGACTATGACCGCGACGGTGACGTCGATCAGGTTGACTACAACAAGTTCAACAGTTGCATAACCGGCCCTGGTGGCACTGCCCCCGCGGACTGCTTGTGCACTATTGATGACGGTGACGGCGATATCGATCTGAAGGATTTCGCCGCCTTCCAGGATTGCTTTACAGGACCAGCGGCGCCGTAGTAATGCGGTCTGTATTCGGCGCCCCCGGCATTTGTGCCGGGGGCGTCGTCCGCTTTAACGCGCTTAAAGGAAATTGATCGGGGGCGGTTCCCTTAGTGCGGGGCCGACCCCCTTTTTTGATGGTGTGACCATTACTGTGAAAACATCAGTGTTGGTGTTCTCGGCAGGGGCAATGGAGCCCCACGGAGCGAGGCGGAACCCGCCACACCGGTTAATAAGTCCAAAGTTCCCAGTCCAAAGTCCAAAGTCAGCAACCAACAGGACTTTGGACCTTGGACTTTGGACTTTGGACTTATCCCCGGTTGGTGGGTTCCACCTCGCTCCGCGAGGTTCCACCCACCCTACGTGCTATGGAGAGAAAAGACCAAGTTGGAAAGGAAAAACGTGAGATTTCCCAAAAGAATTCTGAGCGCTACGGTATTGATGATTGGCGGGCTGGTGCTTGTCGGCGGTGTGAATACAGCCTGGGGGCAATGCGAGGCAGACGAGTTCGCCAAGATTTTTGCCTCGGATGGCACGGATGGGGACTACTTCGGCAAGGCAGTTTCCATCAGCGGCGATTGCGCCGTGATCGGGGCGGAATACGATGATATAGGGGCCTCTGCCACCGGCTCAGCGTATGTCTACTGTTTGGAAGATTCGAGCTGGGTCCAGAAAGGCAAGCTCACTGCCTCGGACGCCGGATGGGCAAACTGGTTCGGCTCTTCGGTCTCTATCAGCGGCGATGTGATCGTGGTGGGGGCATTTGGCGACGACGATATGGGAAACGATTCCGGCTCGGCTTACGTGTTCGTAAAGCCCGCCGATGGATGGGCGAGCATGACCGAGACCGCCAAGCTGTGGTCTTCCAACGGGAGCACGGTTGACCGGTTCGGTCGTTCGGTTTCAATTAGCGGCAACGTGATCGTGGCCGGTGCGGCGTGGGACACCTGGGAGTCCGGCACGGCGTATGTATTCGTCAAACCGTCGGGCGGATGGGTGGACAGTTTCGAGGACGCCATGCTTTGGGCTTCCGACTCCGACCTGAACGATTTCTTTGGATACTCGGTAGCCATCTCCGGAGACACTATCGTGGTGGGGGCAATGTACAACGACGACAACGGCAACAAGTCCGGCTCGGCGTACATATTCGAGGAACCGGTCGGCGGTTGGGTGAACATGACCGAAACCGCCAAGCTGATGCCCCACGACGGGGCGGCGGAGGACGAGTTCGGGTTCTCGGTGGCCATCTCCGGCGACACTGCGGTGATCGGGGCGCCTAACGACCGAAACACGCATGGGTCGGCATACGTGTTCGAGAAGCCTGCCGGCGGTTGGGCAGATTGGCTGGAATGGATGCCTGAAACCGCCAAGCTGCGGGCATGGGGCAGCACCAGCGAAGACTACTTCGGGAAATCGGTTTCCATCAGCGGCGACATCATAGTGGTGGGGGCGTATGGGGACGACGACAACGGCGATAACGCCGGGGCGGCGTATGCGTACAAAAAGCCGTCGGGCGGATGGGTGGACACCGCCGAGACGTTCAAGATGCTGGCTTCCGACGGCGAGCAGTATGACCGCATGGGGCGGGCAGTGGGCATCTCCGACGGTATCGCCGTGATCGGGTCATACAAGGACAGGGATGACTGCGGTTCGGCGTATCTTTTCCACGGGATAGAAGACTGCAACGGCAATGACGTGCTGGACATCTGCGACATCGCCATGGGCACCAGCGAAGACTGTCTGCCGAACGGCACCCCCGACGAGTGCGAGTTGGACTGCAACAGCAACGCCATCCCCGACGAGTGCGACATTATCGCGGGCACCAGCGAGGATTGCAACGCAAACGGCATCCCCGACGAGTGTGATTTCGCAAGCGGCAATGTCGAGGACTGCAACGCAAACGGCATCATCGACGAGTGCGAGCTTGACGGGAACGACTGCAACAACAACGGCGTGCCGGACGAATGCGATGTGACCGGGGGGCATAATTGCTGCGAGACCGGGCATGGGCCTCAATGCAGCAATCAGGCGATACGCGACTGCGTCTGTGCCAACGACCCCTATTGTTGCGAGGTGGACTGGGACCGGATTTGCGTCATGGAAGTGACCTCCGAAGGGTGCTTCAACTGCGAAGTGAACAACGATTGCAATGCCAATACCATACCGGACGAATGCGATCTGGCTGCCGGCACCAGTGAAGACTGCAATTTTAACGAGGTTCCGGACGAGTGCGACATCGCCGACGGGGTCAGCAACGATTGCAACGGCAACAACGTCCCCGACGAATGCGAGTTGCAAGGCAATGACTGCAACAACAACAACATCCCCGACGAGTGCGACATCACCGGCGGCACCAGCAACGACTGCAACAACAACGACGTCCCGGACGAGTGCGATCTAGACGGCAACGACTGCAACAACAACGACAT
>JAGLWJ010000445.1 GCA_023133475.1 Phycisphaerae bacterium
TTCGCGTCCCCCACCGCTAAAGCGGCGGGCCACCCGACTGTCAGCCTTATGCCACAAAAAATGGTCACACCCAGGCTGGAAGCCTGTGCTACGCGATGTTCCAACCTGCCCTACTTGGCAGCCACTACCTCCTCCGCTTCGGCTTTCGCCTCCTCTTTCACGGGGGTGTATGCCTTGACCAACGCCTCATACTGGCGGAAACGTGCCAGCACACTCTGCTGAGCCATCTTGAGCAGGCGGGCAGCCCGCTCCGGATCGCTCTTGGTGAGCATCTTGTAGCGGTTCTCGGAATAGGCGTACTGCTCGAACGGAATCTTCGGAGCCCGCGAATCCATCTGCAACGGGCTCTTGCCCTCGGCGATCAGCGCGGGGTTGAAGCGGTACAAAGGCCAATAGCCACACTCCACCGCGGCTTTCTGATTGCTCAGACCAGTTCGCATGTTGATCCCGTGAGCGATGCAGTGGCTGTAGGCGATGATCAGCGACGGGCCGTCATAAGCCTCCGCTTCCACAAACGCCTTGACCGTCTGGGCATCGCTGGCTCCCATCGCCACCTGGGCGACGTAGACAGTGCCATAAGCCATCAACATCATGCCCAGGTCCTTCTTGGCGATGGGCTTTCCGGCTGCGGCAAACTTGGCCACCGCACCCAGCGGTGTGGCTTTGGACATCTGACCACCCGTGTTGGAATACACCTCGGTGTCCAACACCAGCACGTTGACGTCGCGCCCCAAAGCCATAACGTGGTCCAAACCGCCGTAACCAATGTCATAAGCCCACCCGTCTCCACCGATGACCCATACGCTCTTCTTGACCAGGGCGTCGGCGATGCTGTGCAGGTTCCTGGCTTCAGGCGAGGTCATCTTTTCGAGCTTCTGTTTGAGTGTCGCCACCCGTTCGCGCTGGGAGCCGATACCCGCCTCGTTCGACTGGTCGGCGCTGAGAATCTCCTTCACAAGATTCTCGCCTATGTCATTGGCCAACCTGGTCAGCAACTCGCCGGCGTGTTCCTTGTGCTTGTCCAGGGTAAGGCGGAAACCCAGGCCGAACTCGGCATTGTCCTCGAACAGCGAGTTGGACCACACCGGGCCACGCCCGTCAGCCGTCTGCGACCACGGAGTGGTGGGCAGATTGCCACCGTAAATCGACGAGCACCCGGTGGCGTTGGCCATGATCGCGCGATCCCCGAACAACTGGCTAAGCAGCTTCACGTAAGGCGTCTCGCCGCAACCGGCGCACGCCCCGGAGTACTCGAACAGCGGCTGAAGGAGCTGTGAGCCCTTCACCGTCGAGACCTTGAGCTTGCCGCGGTCGAACTCGGGCAAACCGAGGAAGAACTCGTAGTTCTCGCGTTCGGGCACGCGAAGCGGTGCCTGTGTTGCCAAGTTGATGGCTTTCATCTGCGGGTCTTTCTTGTTCTTGGCGGGGCAGACCTCCACGCACACGCCGCATCCGGTGCAGTCTTCCGGGGCAACCTGGATGGTCATTTGCAAGCCCTTGAACTCCGGCCCCTTAGCCGCGGTGGACTTGAAGGTCTTCGGGGCGTCCTTGAGGCATGACTCGGCGTAGGCCTTCATGCGGATGGCTGCGTGCGGGCAAACCAAGGCACACTTGCCGCACTGGATGCAGATGCTCGAGTCCCAGACCGGAATTTCCAACGCGATGTTGCGTTTCTCCCAGCGGCAGGTGTCGGTGGGGAACGTGCCATCCACCGGCATGGCACTGACCGGAAGACTGTCACCTTCGTTGGCGATGATCCGGGCGGTCACGTCCTGAACGAACTGCGGCGCCTTTTCCGAGACCGTCGGCGGGCGTTTGAACGTGCTGGTGACCTTGTCGGGCACCTGAATTTCGTGCAGGTTGGCAATCGCCTCATCCACCGCGGCGAAGTTCTTAGCCACCACCTCCTCGCCCTTCAATCCGTACGTCGCCCGGATCGTATCCTTGATCTTCTCGATGGCCTGCTCACGCGGCAGCACGCCCGAGATGGCAAAGAAGCAAGTCTGCATGATGGTATTGATGCGTGCTCCCATCCCCGTTTTCTTGGCCACCTCGTAGGCATTGATGGCATAGAACTTCAGCTTCTTGTCGATGATGTCCTGCTGCACTTCTATCGGCAGGGCGTTCCACACCTTCTCCTTGTCAGCCGTGCTGTTCAGCAGAAAGGTCGCGCCGGGGGCGGCATAACGCAGCATGTCGTACCGCTCCAGGAAGACCTCCTGATGACATGCGATGAAGTTCGCCTGGTTGATCAGGTAGGTGGACCGGATCAGTCGCGGCCCGAAACGCAGATGCGACACCGTCACCGAACCGGCTTTCTTGGAGTCGTACACGTAGTAGCCCTGGGCGTAGAAGTCTGTCCCTTCACCGATGATCTTGATCGAGTTCTTGTTGGCACCGACGGTCCCGTCCGCCCCGAGACCGAAGAAAACCCCCCGCACCACGTCGTCGGGTTCGGTCGAAAACAACGGATCGTAATCAATCGAGGTGTTGGTCACGTCGTCCACAATGCCCACGGTGAAGTGGTTCTTGGGCTTCTCCTTGTTTATCTCGTCGAAGACGCCCTTGACCATGGCTGGGGTGAACTCCTTGCACGACAGGCCGTAGCGACCGCCGATCACCCGCGGCCGTTGGGCAAAGCCGTTGTGCCCGGCGGAGTAGTGTTCCTCGAAGGCATTGACGATGTCGAGGTAGAGCGGTTCGCCGCCGGCGCCGGGCTCTTTGGTGCGATCCAGCACGGCGAGGGTCTTGAGCGTCTTGGGCAAAGCTGCCAGAAAACGCTCGCCCGCAAACGGGCGGTACAACCGCACCTTGAGGATGCCCACCTTTTCGCCCTTGGCGGTCAGATAGTCGACAGCTTCGTGAGCCGCCTCCGCACCTGAGCCCATCAGCACGATCACCCGCTCGGCGTTGGGGTCGCCAACGTAGTCGAACAGGTGGTAACTCCGCCCCACTACCGAGGCGAACTTGTCCATGGCTTTTTGCACGATATCCGGGCAAGCATCGTAGAACAGGTTGCAGGCTTCGCGGGCCTGGAAGAATACGTCGGGGTTCTGAGCAGTGCCCCGCAGCACCGGGCGCTCGGGGTTCAACGCTCGCGCCCGATGTTGGCGGACCAGCTCGTCGTCGATCATGGCCCGCAGATCATCCTCGGTCAGCTCCTCGATCTTCAGCTCTTCGTGCGAGGTCCTGAAACCGTCAAAGAACTGGATGAACGGCACCCGGGATTCGAGCGAAGCCGCCTGAGCGATCACCGCGTTGTCCAGAACCTCCTGCACCGAACCCGAGGCGATCATCCCCCAGCCGGTGCTGCGGCAGGCCATCACGTCGCTGTGGTCGCCAAAGATCGACAGGGCGTGGGTTGCCACCGTCCGGGCGGACACGTGAAAGACCGTCGAGGTCAGCTCGCCGGCGATCTTGAACATGTTGGGGA
>JAGLWJ010000446.1 GCA_023133475.1 Phycisphaerae bacterium
GAAGCCGGCGGTACGGTGGTGTCAGACGCCCTGACCACGCTTGCGTGGACCTGCGCTCGGTAGTTGATCCGAACCTGCCATGGGTTCACTGAATGTTTAGATGCGCCGGTCAAAACCGGCAGGGAGTCGCGAATGAAAGAGTCGTACAGGAAAGACCCAGCCAGCCATCCTGACCCCGAGTCATGTGGCGTCGCCCGCGAGGGCGGGGCTGAAGCGTTGACAGGGGCACACACAGACCAGGTATTGAGCTGCGAAATCAAGTCATCCAGGGTGCCGACGCCGTTGAACAGCGCGGAAGGCCACACCGCCGGCGGCGATATTGGCGAGCCGTCGACGGACCCTGCGCAGTCGGAGACCCTGTGCATGTGTAAGGCTACAAATCGCACGCCCGGCATGCACGTTCGTGGGAAGTCGGACAGGCCCATAGTACCAAAGAAGCCTCCGAACAATGAGGACAACGACAACGCCTCGACGGAGGAGGTGGAGGGAAGGGGCCTGACCAAGGGAAACATCGGTCAGACGGCTGCGTCCCGGACACAGAGCCGGATGCCGGTCATCGGAGAAGGATTGCCCCTGGCACGGTCGACATCTTGTGACACTCGCAGACGAAAGGGCGAGCAAACAGGGAATACAAACCTCGACCTAAACCAAGGTGGCGAGCCCTCGCCCGAGAACCGGAAGGGCGTGTCGATCGGTCTGGCTGGTGTGCGTCGTGTCGCACGCACGGATAAGCGTGCACGGTTCACCGCCCTGCTGCACCACGTCACGGAAGACCGGCTCCGGGAGAGTTTCTATGAGCACCGTATCGCCGACCGAAGGATACTCCGCCTGACCCGCAAGTGGCTCAGGGCAGGCGTATCTGAGGACGGTACATGGTCAAAGACGGAGGTAGGCACGCCGCAAGGGGCGGTGGTATCACCTGTACTTGCAAACGTGTATCTCCACTACGTCTTCGATCTGTGGGCAGACCAATGGCGGAACAAGTTCGCGCGGGGCGATGTTATCATCGTTCGGTATGCGGACGATACCGTTGTGGGTTTCCAACACCGCGCGGAGACTTTCGACTTCCTGGGCTTCACCCACATTTGTGGGACGAAGCACCAGAAGGCGGGTTTCATTCTGAAGCGGAAGACTGTGGGCAAACCGATGGCGGCCAAGCTGCGGGAAGTGAGGGAGACGCTGATGCGTCACCGGCACGCCCCGGTGGTTTGGCAGGCCAAGTGGCTCAGCGCAGTCGTGCGTGGCTACTTCAACTACCATGCGGTTCCTGGCAACATGGCCAGGATGACGGAGTTCCGTACCCAGGCTGTCCGGCACTGGCTCTTCGCCCTACGGCGGAGGAGCCATAAGCACCGGCTCAGCTGGGCGCGCTTCGGGCCTGTGTCCGATCGCTTGATACCCAGTGCCAAGATACTGCATCCATATCCCAACATACGTTTCTACGCCAAGCACCCGAGGTAGGAGCCGTATGCGGTAATTCCGCACGTACGGATCTGTGCGGCGGGCCCGGGGCAACCCGGGTTCCTACCGCGCCCACTCGACACGCCCTAATTTAGCTGTAACTTCTTTCTAAGAAATACTCTGCGTTCTCCGCGCTCTCTGCGGTGTGAGAAATGCGGGCTAAAGCGGTGGGCCACCCACTGGATTCCATTTCTGTCGTGTGACATCATTGCTACCTTATTTAGGAATCGTTCTACTAATCGGCCAACTCGTAAGGCCACATGACGATGCCCCCGTCCATGACTTTGACATTCGCGTGGCCACGTCCGTGCAAGATGCGTGCGGCTTCGTAAGCGCGAAGGGAACTCTTGCAGAAAGCGATTACCGGCTTATCCCGCGGAACCTCGTCGGCTCGCTCGCGCAAGACGCCGAGCGGAATGAGCGTAGACTGTTCGATGTGGGCTTGCTCGTATTCGGCGGGACTCCGAGTATCCAAAAGGAAGACGTCTTCTCCCGCTTCCAACATCCGCTTGACCTGCATCGGCGTGAGGCTTCGCAGTTGTTGATCCATCTTGTTGCGAAGAATGTCCGCGGCGACGATCAGGTTATCCATCGCAGGCGAGAATGGTGGTGCGTACGCGAGATCCAGTTTCGCAACCTGATCCACAGTCAAGCCAGCCGTGATCGCGGTGGCAGCCACGTCAATGCGCTTCGACGCGTCACTTGGCCCGGTGGCTTGGGCACCCAGGAGTCTGCGCGTTTTCCGGTCCGCAATGAGTTTCAGCATCAGAGGTTTTGCCGGAGGGTAGTAGTGGGCTTTATCCGGTACGGAGTTCAGGCAGGTCGCCACGTCGAAGCCGGCGGCCCGCGCCTCTTCCTCGCCGACACCGGTCCGAGCTACGGTGTAGTCAAACACCTTGCACACCGTGCTGCCAATCACACCGGGAAACGTGTCGTTCTCGCCGCAGATGTTCATGGCAGCCACGCGCCCGTGCTTGTTCGCCGTGGAACCCATCGGAACGAAACAAGGCTTGCCGGTCACCAGATTCGTGGACTCCACGCAATCACCGACCGCATAGATGTCCGGGTCTGAAGTCCGCATGTGGGCGTTCACTTGAATCGCGCCGGTCGGCCCGATCTCCAGGTCGGCGGTCTCGGCGAGTTGTATGTTCGGACGAACGCCAATCGCCAGAATGACCATGTCTGCCGGCAGCGTTTCTCGCTCCATTCTCACGCGCCCGACCGCAGTGTCGTTTAGTTGCCCCGGCTCCAGCGCCAAGACCCTGGACTCGGTTAGAACCGACACACCCTTCTCGATCAGGTGTTTCTCGACCTGCCGAGCCATCTCCCAATCCAGCATAGGGAGAACCTGCGGCAGCATCTCCACGATGGCGACATGAACGCCACGCCGGCTCAGTGCTTCCGCCATTTCCAC
The DNA here is from genome assembly GCA_023133475.1 of Phycisphaerae bacterium. Taxonomy (GTDB): domain Bacteria; phylum Planctomycetota; class Phycisphaerae; order UBA1845; family UBA1845; genus JAAEQG01. Next base: position 2,876 of record JAGLWJ010000446.1, read on the forward strand.
GCCGATCAGCCCACCGCCCACGATGACGACTTTCCTGATGCCGGTCTCTGCGATAGCGGTGCGAATTGCCTCCGCGTCCTCCACGTGGTGGACCACAAAGACATTCCGCAGTTCCTTCCCGGGAATTGGCGGCACCACCGGGCGCGCACCTGTCGCGAGAACGAGCTTGTCGTACTCCAACCAACGAGTTCCGCCGTTGCTGAGGTCTTTCACCTCTACTCGTCCGCGCCGGCGATCAATCCGCATCGCCTCGGTGCGGTTGAGCACGGCGATTCCCTTGCAACTACGAAAGTACTCTGCGTCTCGAACGACACCGATGGCTGTAGACATCAGCTCGGCCTGTTCTCGCACGGCGCCGGAAATGTAGTACGGGAGCCCACACCCGGCATAGGACAGGAACTTACCCTTTTCGATCACGGTAACATCCGCATCCGGACGGAGCCGCATCACCTTGGCTGCTGCCTTAGGCCCCGCCGCCACGCCCCCGATCACAACCACACGCATCATCTGACCTCCAATGCTTCCTTGTAAGGGACACGGTACTTGCCTGGTTCCGAAACGGCAAATGCCCACGCCGTTGCATCATCCGGCTCACGTACGCTGGGGGCACTTACCTACGCGTTGCGGATTGCTCTCAGGCTGGGGTCGGTTACACTAGGTCGCCCGTAAGTGGCTGTTAGATGGCTGCTTACGGGCGTCCACACGTTAGAAAAGCTCCAGTTGTTGGGGGGGTGTCTGGGGGGGCTTTCGCCTTTTTCCCCAGAAAATGTGCATACGCTCGAACTGTTTGTCGGTGATGCACAGGATGCGGACCTCCCCGTCATCGGGAACCCAGTTCTCGACCCGCTTGATGTGCACATTAGCGTTCTCCTCGCTGGCACAGTGACGAATGTATACCGAATACTGCATCCGAGTGAACCCGTCAGTGAGCAATTTCTTGCGAAAGTGCGTGTAGGCCCGACGTGCCGCGTTGGTGTCCATCGGAAGGTCGAACATCACTACCACCCACATACAACGGTATCCGCTGATCAACATGGCATGGGAATATCGAGCTTGTCAGCCTCACCCCGACAACAACGCACCCGCGAGGCTGACATGCGGTGCAGGTTGACCATAAGCAGTCCGCGCTGCCCGGTAGCCTCGACCGGTTGATCCAGCTTTGCGATTCCATCGGCGTGAAGCTGTCACACCCACGCATCGACTATTGGGCGTAGGGGTTCGAGCAGATCGTCCGCCCCACAAACCACAACCGCCGCTCCAAACTGTAGGGGCGTTGCCAAGACCGCGTGGGACCAGGATGTTCCCGGCTCATCAACGACCACCACACCGATGTCTTCACGTTAGTTAAAGCCGCCGAAAAACGTCACCTGCGGAATCGCTGGAACAAATGGCAAGAACAGGGTTGACACGGACGAAATGCTGTGGTATAGAAAGATTGTACACTATCGTAATACAGTCGGGCACGAGTTCGAGTAAGGAGAGGATCCTTTTGTCAGAGATCACCGATGGTGAATGCTCGGATGAGGGGGTTGGTTTTCCAGCAATGGGGGCATAAACTTCCGAGGCCTGTGTGGATTCTCGCCTCGTGGTTTGCTTTGTTGCCATCTTGGGCTGACGAATAGCGGTAAAGGTATGCATCTCTGCGTGAGGTTTTTCACGGTAGATGTGGGGCGGGTTCCACCCGCCGCATGATGCCAAGAAAGCGGGTAGAACTCGCCTTACGGCCTGCGTGAGCTTTTTCACGGCAGAGGAAAACGTAGGGAGGCGAAACGTCTGGGCCTGACAAGGTCATGAGTAGGGGAGAGGTATGCGCGCTCCCGGGTTTGGGAACGAAGATGAAGTACTGTATTCTGCGTGCTTGACGAGAACTCGTTTCGTGGGTACGGAGATTGGAGTAATTGGAGTCCTTATTCAGAGACAAGGAGAGGTCAAATGTCCGCAAAGTCAGGTTGTGTAGCAGCGGTTTGGGTGCTGCTAATGGGGGTGCCCGCATTGGCCCTGGGGGGGGGCTTGAACTGATGGACACGGGAGGAAGAGTTTTAGGTGTCGCGAAGGTGGGCACCGCTACGCTGGTATTCGAGTTTGATACTGTTATTTTAGGAGGTCAGACATGCTAGGGAAACGATTCGGAGTGATCTGCGGTACGATTGTCGTGCTCGGTGTGATGAGCGCGCCCGTGCTGGCGCAGCAGGAACGGTCGCCCGCGTGGGCCGGGGACAAGCTTCTGGGGGCTGAAGTCAGCGGGGCCTTGTGGACCGCGGATGGCCGCAGCATCCAGGCCACGCTGGAAATGCGCGTGGAGGGAGGGCCCTGCTTCAACAACGAGGACTGTGTCAACGTTGAAGTCTGGGTCACCGACCCCATTGCCCCCGACCAGGAGATTAACGGGGCCCAGTTCTTCATACGGTACGCTGATACGTGTGTCTACCTTGGCGCGCGCACGCAAGGGCCGGCGTTCAACGTGTGGGACGTGACCGTGGATGAGGTGGTCGTGGTAGCCGGCACGAATGGCTTCTCAGAACTTCATTACGCGGTGAACAGGTTCTTCGACCTTCCACAGGGCGAGACACTGATCGCCACCATTCCGGTGTGTCCGGTCGATGGTATAACCACCTGCACGCCGGACCTGCGCTTCATCCCGAGTGCACCGGGATTCCTGCACACCAAGGTGAGTGTTCCGCAGGGGGACGGTGCCTTCGAGTATCCCGACGAGTTGGCGCTGAATCCGGACGTCGGCCAGACCTTGGGCATCAGCTTCGACCTGGAGGATCCGGTGATCACCTGTCCCCCAGACGACACCGTTGAGGCCGAATTCCCATTCGATTGTGAGGGGATCGGCTGCGCTGCGTATGTTGACCCGGGATTTGCCACGGCCACCGATGGCGGTGTGCCCATTGATCCGAGCGAGATTACGTGGACCCGCAGCGACGGCAAGACAAGCTTGACCGACCCTTACTGTGTGGGAGACACAACGATTACCTGGTGTGTCGAGGACGCGTGCGGCAACGAGGCGTGCTGCGACCAGATCATTACCGTTGTGGATACGGTGCCGCCGGAGATCGTTTGCCCGCCGGACATCACCACAAACGCTGATGCGAACACGTGTGGCGTTTACCTCGACCCCGGCTGGGCTGAGTGTACGGACAGCTGCCCGTGCTTCATCTCGCCGTGCCGTGACGACGGGTTGTTGGGACTCGACGACCTGTATCCCGTGGGCACCACCTGCATCGAGTGGCGTGCCTGGGACGGGAACAACTTCGTTAGCTGCACGCAGTGCGTGACTGTCGTCGACGACACGGATCCTTGGTTTGGCGATTTCCCGGTCGACATCACCGCGGACGCCGGTGCGAACTGCACCGCTGAGGTCTGCTGGGATGAGCCGGTCTGTGACGACAACTGTCCCGGCTGCACCGTGTGGTGCGACCACGGTGCCCCGGGTAACCCGTGTGACACCTTTAATATTGGCACGAACTCGGTTTGCTGCACGGTCACGGATGCGTCGAGCAACTCCGTGACGGAGTGCTTCAACGTGTTTGTAGTCGATGACATACCGCCAGAGCTTCACCTGCCGGGCAACATCACCACCGATGCTGATATGAACACGTGTGGCGCGGATGTTTGCCCGCCGCCGGCAACTTGCACGGACAACTGCGGTTGCTCGGTGGACTGTGTGCGGGGCGATGGTGGGGACGTGTGCGGATGGTATGGCGTGGGAACAACCACCATCACTTGTACGGCTACCGATGAGTCGAGCAACTCCGTCGAAGGCTCGTATACGGTGACGGTGCAGGACGTGCAGGATCCCTGGTTTAGCGATTTCCCGAACGACATCACCACGAAGGCCGGTGAGGACTGCAACGCTTACGTATGCTGGGATGAGCCGGTCTGTGACGACAACTGTCCCGGCTGCACCGTGGACTGCAACTCGTGTGGCGTCTTTGAGATTGGCACGAACTCGGTTTGCTGCACGGCCACGGATGCGTCGAACAACTCCGTCACCAAGTGTTTCAAGGTGGTTGTCGAGGACCACATGGGGCCGGACGTCACTTGTCCAGACGATGTCAATACCAACAACGAGCCTAGTGAGTGCTATGCATCTCCGGATCTTGGGACGCCAGGGTGCAGCGACAACTGTGATGACCCGGACGACTGCTCTACTAACTGTTTTGCAGTGCGCGATGACGGGCTGGACGTAGACGCTCCGTATCCGGTCGGCGAGACCACGGTGACCTGGTGCTGCACCGACGACGTGCTCAACGAGACCTGCTGCGAGCAGACGGTGGTGGTCGTGGACAACGAGGATCCGGATTGTACGGCTCCGCCGGACCTGCACGTGTACGCTGGTCTGGGCGACTGCTGCGTGTACGTGGATGTCGATCCTGACGGCGTCGCCGCCTGTGCCGACAATTGCTGCGTGGATTGCCCACCGATACCAATTCGCCATGATAGCCTCTCCATCACCGATTGTTTCTCCCACGGGGTTACGATCATCGACTGGATCTGCATGGACAACGACGGCAACCAATCGTCTTGTTCCCAGACGATAACCGTGGAGCATGGCTTCTGGGTGAACGTGGAACTGCGTGGTGGCGCTGACGGCTTCTACGTCGCGGGCGACAGGCCGATTACGTTCGAGTTGTTCGACTGCCAAGGCGACGGCGCCCCGGTGCTGGTGCTTTGCCAGGATATGTATTTCGATGCCTGGGGGACCACCGGTGACGTCTTCATCGAGGTGGATCCGCAGGAATACCCGGAGGTGTGTGGTGTGGAGTTCACCTGCCTCACCACGCGCAATACGTACCACACGCTACGGCGGACCATCGAAGTGCCGGACGGCTGGGACTGGTCAGCCGACGTGTTCGAGTTCACCTTGGCGAACGACAAGGAGCTGATTCCGGGCAACCTGGATGACAACTGCGTCATCGATGTGGCGGACTTCGGCATTTTGGTGTCGTTGTATCCTGGGACTTCTGTGCCGCCTGCCTATTGCGGTTTGGTCGGCTATAATGCCGACATCAACGGCAACGGGGAAATCGACGTTGCTGTCGGAGATCCGCAGGCGATCCTGCTGAACTTCTGGGCAATCGCCGAAATGAACTGCTGTAGCTACGACGACGACGGTAATCCTGGTACGGACTGGTCGCTCTGCGACCCGGGTCGCGTTACGGCGAGCGCATCGGTCACGGTCGAGAAGTTGCGTGGCATGGGCGTTGTGCAGCCGGAGCGGATCGATTTCAACGGGAATGGCTTGTTCGACCTGGCGGACGTGGCCGCCTTCATGGCGGGCACGCGACCGGATGCGCCAACGGCTGGAAACAAGGCCAAGGCCAAAAAGATCGAGCTGGAACTCCGACGGGAGGCCGTTCGTAAAGGTGTTCTTGAGAGTAAGTTGCGCGACTAAGCGCTGATCGCTGCTGAAACAGGGTGGCGCGCGGGGTTCCGCGCGCCACCCTGAGTAGTTTTCCTCATTGCATCGACGACTATCATCCGATAAGCAGGAAGGGTGCAGGCAATGGCGTGGGCGGACGGCTTGGCTTGGCCTGACCTCTGTTCTTCGTTCCCAATGTGAGGTGGCGGGATTATGAACTGGAGACCTATGGGTAGTAACTGGAGGTTGGTGCTGGTGAGTTCGTTGGTGTGCGTAGCCGTGCCGGTACTGGCAGCGGGCCACAATCCGGCTTCCGGAGTCACACCGAAGGTGCTGAGCGATGATGCCGAGCCCCCGCGTGGGGCACGGGCCGGGGAAATCATCCACTTGGAATGGCGCCCCGCAACACAGAGCATCCTTCCCGGCGAAACCGCGAATCTGGGACTGTATGCGGTCTCCGGAGGCGCCGAGGCCTACGAACTGTCTGGTATCGAACTCATCTTCGCGTGGGAACCTGCTGATCTGGAGCTACTCGGGTTGGATGGTACCGGTGAACCTCCCACCTGGGTCTCGACGTTCCCCTATCCGTGCGGGTGTGATCTGAACGAGGTTGACGGCGGACCACCGCAGGACGGTGACGGGTTCTACATCTGGCTGCCACCACCAATGCCGGAGGTCTGGGCGACAACCAACGGAACGTTGGTAACTACGTTCCAGTTTGAAGGTGTGGTCGGAACCGATGTGCCGACAGATGTCGAACTGCTGGCCAGCATCATTGTCGGGGAGAACGAGTGTGAGTCGGCCGTGGCCAGCGGTTACAACAGCCACGCGCTCGGGGAATTGCGTGCAGCCACCGTGACGGTGCTCATCCCTTGCACGGGGGACGAGGACTGCGACGATGATAACGATTGTACGGATGACGCCTGTGTTGAACAGCGCTGTCAGCACTCCAACAACAGCAGTCCCTGTGATGACGATGTCTTCTGCAACGGTGCGGACACGTGCTCCGGTGGCAGTTGCTCGGCCCACGCCGGTGACCCGTGCGCTGTCGACGAGTGGTGCGACGAATCCGCAAATCAATGTGTTGAGTACGGAAACGGTGACTTCAACGGCGACCTCGACGTGGACTTGGTCGATTTTGCAGCGTTCCAGACCTGCTTCGGTCAGCTTGGCGTTGGCTATTGTGTCGCGGGCAACATGGTCGGCACCGATGGGGTCATCGATTTGGCCGACCTCGCCTCGTTCGTAGCGCAGCTTGAAGCAAGCGGGCCGCAGTAAGCCTCAACCACTTCCGGCGTCTCCGGGGAGCATACCGATGCGGACCCGATCCTGAGTGCCGTTTAGTCTGTGATCGCGGCGGAGACGATGTAGGGGTGCTGCGGCCCTGACGCCTTCTGAAGGCTATTCTGCCCGGCTCAAACCTCGTTTTGCGGCCCCAGACGCAGGTTGTTGACCTCTTGAAGAATACGGAACCGTTGGGCTGAACGATCGGCACGCGGGCAGCGCTTGCGTTTTGGCTCCAACTCGCAGCGCCCGACAACCAACTTGGGGCCGTACACCCGTCGCTGACCGGGTTGTTGAGTTTGAGCTTGAGTGCATCGGTGAGCAGGTTTGGATGATGGTGACGTTGAGCGAACCAGATAGCTTCGAACTCCGCGATGTACATATCCCGTCGCGTGTGCCGGGTTCGGATCCGCTTGGTGCCCTCTGCCTGGTTTTGGTGCGTGAATTTTTTGCCCTCCTTTGCAAGGTGCTCGCCGAGCGTGCGGCTGCCGGATTGCTCGATCTCGGCAGCCAGTTCGTTAATCTCGGCGAGCATGCCCTTGGTCTCACTCGCCTTGGCTTTGTCGGTCTTGCGGTTCGATAGAAAACCACGGCGTTGATTGAGGTGGAGCAGTATCCGCCCGATCTCGTAGGGCTCCAGCCTTTCGTCCAGTGCCCGACGGCGACGCTCGTGTAAACGACAACCTCGGCGCGCCGTTGTGCAACAACTCACATACCCCACCCAAGCACGAGGGTCGCAAGGACGAGCCCGACCGCGACGAGCGGAACGACGACAGGGAGCATCGGTCGCTCCGGGCCGGCTCGTTTAGCCTCTCGTAGCGACACCAGAAACCCAGCGGCCACGAGAATAACCCCGACGGGCGACACGATTCCCTTGCCTAGCAGGGCCGGCGGCAGAGTGGCGGCGCCGGCGCCGAACGCAGTGGCGGTGGTCACACCGGACGAATCGTTCAACGCGTGGGGCAGGAATGCGCCCCAGGAGGTGAACTTCGCCAGTCCCTTGGCCATGTGCCCAGCCGCGATGATCACGACCAGCGGCAACGCCAGACGCCGCCATGCTTCCCGGACACTCGTGGCGCCGCCCAGCAGCCGTGTCAGCAAGCCCAAGACTGTCCAGCCAACCAGCGGGACGACAACAAGCATCCAGATGCCATTGATCCATCCGGCGAGGGCGTCGGAGCCGATCCGTGCGGTGAGCCAGTGGGGCACTATGCCGAACAACACCTTGGCCGGCTTCCACTCGCTGCACAACTCGTAGGCAACAAAACCAGAGACCAACAACACAAACAACGTCACCGGCCAGGAGGCCAACCCCTCCCGCGCATCATCGGGATGGAACGGGCGCCGCAGAAGCAACTGCATGTTCTTCGGTTTAAGCTGACACGCCTTGATGCACTGGCAACAAATGAGGCAGTCGCGGTTGCTGTCGAGCCTTGAGGGGGTCAGCAGGCTGGGGCAGCTTCTGGCGTCCAGCTTTGTTCGATTGGCTGGCAGAAGGCAGTCTCTTGGCGCGCATTCGCGGCACGCCTCCGCAGTGTGCGGGCGAACCGCCAGCATCCCTCCGCGGCCATACGTTCCCAGCAGGAGCCCGACCGGGCAGAAGCCGCGGCAGAACGCTCTATCCTTGAGGAGCAGCCCGGTAACGAGGCTCAGACCGAGCAGTGCCCCGAGGAACAGGGCTGTGTAGTGGGGCACGCGGTGGATGTGCAAGCCGGCTACGACTAACTGGACCAGCGCGTACAGGGCGACGATCAGAGCCCCGGCAGCCACCCAGCGCGGGAGAGAAGCCTGAGGCAGACTGAGCCGGCGACCGATCCGCTCGCTGATGTTGCCCACGAGTTCGAGCGGGCAGACTGTGCACCAGGCCCGACCCAACAGCACCGCCAACCAGATCATCGCCGGCCACCAGACGGCCCAGATCAGCAGCGTAACGATATTGCACTTGGCGTACAGCTTGTCGTTGACGCCGTCGGGCGTGAAACGGCCCCAGCCGAACACACCCAATGCCACGAACACCACCAGGAAAAGCGCCTGGAAGACGTAGGGGAAGCCGCCCCAGTGGACCAGGACCCGCACGGGGCGTAGTCGAAGAAGATTGAATCCATCCATGTTGTGTTTCACCGTGTTCGCGCGCTGAGCAGCCATGCGGCTACGGGGCGACACATCTTACAGAGGATTCTCGAAGAGCAAAACCGGGTCCCGATCCGACCCCCGGGCAACTTTATGCCGCGGAGGCCTTGCAAACGTGCGGCGGGATGCTATACTTCTCGGATTCGCGTTTTGCGAGAGTGGTGGAGGTGTAAAAATGCCTAAGATGAAGACCCACAAAGGGCTTAAGAAAAGGGTCAAGATTACCGCCCGCGGCAAGGTTCGCTTCAATAAATCTTTCGCCGGGCACTTGATGAGTGGGAAGAGCGCCAAGCGCAGGCGCAGTCTGCGCAAGCCGAGCTTCATTATCGGTAAGAACGCCAGAAAGATTAAGGCGGCGATAGGCGCTTAATCCGCCGGTGATCGTCGTCTCAGCAGGAGTAACCGCAAATGCCACGTGCACGAGCAGGAGCCGCCAGGCATCGCAAAAAGGTCCGATTATTCCGCGCCGCCAAGGGATATCGTGGAGGCAGAAGCAAGCTCTACCGCACTGCCAAGGAAGCAGTGCTCCGAGCCGGCTGCTTTGCCTACCGCGACCGCCGAGCCCGCAAACGGGATTTCCGCCGCTTGTGGATCACCCGTCTCAGCGCCGCCTGTCGCATCCGCGGGGTGCAGTACAGCCGCTTCATCCACGGTCTGAAAAATGCTAGGGTAATTCTTAATCGCAAGATGCTCAGCGAGTTGGCCATTCATGATCCAGCCGCCTTCGATAAGCTGGTGGAAATCGCCAAGCAGAATCCCGGCAAAGCCGCTGCCTGACGGTGCGGCTTGCGGTCACAACCCCCGATCAGTACCGCGACCGTAAGCGGTTGCCTTTGCCCCCAAGCGTAGGGTGGGTGGAACCTCGCGGAGCGAGGTGGAACCCACCAACCGGCGTGGTGGCATGGTCAAGGACCACCTTCGATAAAGTTACGATTTGCCCGATGACCTTTCGAGGAGGTTCTTGACCATGTTCTGCGCCGCACGCTTTCGTGCAGCGTGTACATGGCCACCCGCCCGTCGAACGACAA
>JAGLWJ010000447.1 GCA_023133475.1 Phycisphaerae bacterium
CATGGCCAAGCTCCATCTTACGCCACAGCCTATGTCTCCGTTTGTGAAACAGGGGCACCTTATGGCAGCCTATCGTTGGAGATGCTTGGCCATGCCACCCGTCCGCGATTGGTAAAATAAATGTAATTCTTCAGCCGCGTGCAATAGGGTCCGCTGCATATGGCTGAAGAGTTACAAATAAATAGCTCTCAAAAAAACGCCGCCGAAGGCGGCGGGGCGGAACGGGGGGGATTCTTCGTTCAGCCTTCTCACCCGACCGGGCCTAGCGCGATGGAATGCCGTAGGATTGTGGCGCCATTCTCGCCTTATTCCCTGACCGCCCGGGCAATGCGCACACAACCGCTTATCAATGCCTCAAACTGATCCAATGGGTATTGTGTGGCTGGATCGCTCTTGGCCTGGTCGGGGTTGTCGTGGGCCTCGATGAACAGGGCATCGGCGCCGGCGGCGATTGCGGACCTGGCCAGCAGACCCACGAAACGCCGGTTGCCGCCCGTCTGATGCCCCTGCCCGCCGGGCAACTGGCAGCTATGGGTCGCGTCGAAAACCACCGGGGAAAACTGCTTCATGCGCTCGATCGAGGTCATGTCGTTCACCAGCCGATGGTATCCGAAGAAAGTCCCACGCTCGGTCAGCAGAATGTTGCGATTGCCCGTCGAGGCGATCTTGGACACAACGTTCCCCATCTCATCCGGCGACATGAACTGACCCTTTTTGACGTTCACACAACGACCGGCCTTGGAAGCAGCCAACAACAGATCGGTCTGCCGGCACAGAAACGCGGGAACCTGCACACAGTCCACCACCGCCCCGATGTCGTCTGCCTGCCCGGGCAGATGAATGTCGGTCAGCACCGGGACATCCAACTCGCGGCGAACCTCGTTCAGGATAGCCAACCCCGCGGACAGGCCTGGGCCTCGAAAGCTCTCGATACTGCTGCGGTTGGCTTTGTCGAAGCTGGCTTTGAAAACAAACGGGACCTCCAGCCGCCGGGCGATCTTCGCCAGAGCGTCTGCCATCTGCAGGGTATGCTCACGCGATTCGATCACACAAGGCCCCGCGATCACCGCCAGGGGGAACCCACTGCCTATCGACACGCTTCCGATGCTAGCCTTCTTGGCGATTGTCATAATTAAACCCAGTCTATTTTCACATCAAACGTAGGGTGGGTGGAACCTCGCGGAGCGAGGTGGAACCCACCAACCAAACGAGTCCAAAGTCCAAAGTCCAAGGTCCAAGGTCCAAGGTCCCGCTGGTCTCTGACTTTGGACTTTGGACTAGGGACTTTGGACTTATTAGCCGGTGCTACAGGGGACTCTACACCTCCTCAACTTATGGGGGGAGCAAACCTGCGGAGATGAGGTTCGATGCCCCCGTCTCGATCTCCTCAGCCAACGCCACAAAATCGCCGAAGGTCAGTGAAGCCCCAGCCTGAGTCAACCGCCGGGCGACGCAGGGGCCGTTGGAGATGCCCACGACGAGCAGACCCGCTTCATTCGCTAACTTCACCAAGGTCTCGGAACCAGCCGCAACCAACACCCGCCGGTGATCCTCAGCCAACTCCTCGAGTTGGGCAAGCCGCCGAAACGGATCATCCGCCAAACGCACCATCCGCGTGAAATGCACGGACAGATCGTGTTCGTCGAGCAGTTTCTGCCGAGCCCGGGCATTGCTCCCCAGGGTGACCAGCCCCAGCACATGCTGGCCAACATGCAGAGCATTCAGCTCTTTTGCCACGTCCTGCCAAGCTCGGCCGGCTGCCAGGCACTCGTCATGCTCCAAGGCCTGGGGCAAGGCTTCGCGGAACTGCTGGATGTGACGAGGTTTGGCACCTGCGAGCATGTCGCCGACCCCGCTTCCACGGCGCAGCGCCCGCCAGAAAACCGCCTGCTCCTTGCGGGCCAGCCCCAATTCGCCGACCACCCGCGAGTATGCCGCCCAATAGATTGGCTCCACGTCGATGATCGGGCCGTCCATTTCGATGATGATGCGCACCGCCAATACACCCCAAACCACAAGACTCAACCAAGCATCACGCCTCTCCACTCCGTGACGCGGTTAACCCGAAAGAATGGAAAATTGAAAATTGAAAATGTGGACTTGGCAACATTTCCAGTTTCTCGTTGCTCGATTTCCCATAGTTATCATCTCGCTCCATTCTTCACGCTCTCTTCAACACGCTTCCTTCTACACGCTTCCCTTCGGGTCGCCGCTAAACGCTA
>JAGLWJ010000448.1 GCA_023133475.1 Phycisphaerae bacterium
TCTCTGTCGTTCATCGCGCACTCCTGCGACCTCGCCCAAAGGGGTATTCAGTTGCCTCCAGTGCCGTTTTCGGCGAGAGAGTTTCGTGGCGGGCGGGTCGGCGCTAGGCCCGGCATTTATGCCGGGTGAGAAGGCCGAATGAAGAATCCCCCCCGTTCCGCCCCGCCGCCGAAGGCGACGGGGCGGAACGAGGGGCAAAGGCAACCACTCCAATACCCGGCATAAATGCCGGGCCTAGCGCAAGCCTGCCCCCCACAAACCCCATACTATTCCGCATACGGGTAGGCACTCATATCTCGGAAGGGCAACGGCTTGACGGTATCCGGCTCAGCGGTGTACAGGTCCATGTCTTTGCAATAAGCGTGTGATACGAGGATAAAGCTGCGAACCATTCCGTCATCCGGCGAAGGCAGGCGGCGGGCATCAAAGCGAAGCGCAATCTCGTCACCACTACCCAAAATGACGTAACGATCGTCAAACTCAGCCAACAACTCCGCTACCGGGCCATATCGCGTATAGCTGCCGGCGGGCTTCTTAAACGAGGAGGTCGGTGCGATGACATCGTAGGTGTAGATGGTGGGATGCCGGCCGTCGGGCGAGTACTCCATCGGAAAACCCAGGCGACGCAGACCCGCATCAGCCAACGGAACCGTATGAACTATGACACCGCCTGTCCCACAATCCGCGGCGATGAACGCCTGGTCGAAGTAAATCTCAAGATTCGTCGAGATACGCAGCTTGCAATTGCCGGTGGGCAACTTGTCGGTCAGGTCGATTGCGATAGTGCGCCGCATCCCACCCGGTGCTCCGGCGTCGGGAACGACGGTCTGCCATTGCCCGTCGTCACTTTGCCGCTCGAGCTTCATCGGCTCCCAGACCACACCAGCCTGAGCGGCGGCAAAGGTGGTCTGCGAATAGGGGTATTCGATCCAACCGTTGACGAAGAGATAGATTTGCCGTCCCGGCTCCAGCCCAGCCAACCGGCCCGCAAAGTCCAGCACCAGCGTATGCGGCTGACAGAAACCGATGAATCGGTGGTCGGGCCGAGGCTGATAGGCATAGACGCGATCCACCTTCTCCAACCCTTTGGTGCCGTCGGCGTCATCAGGCCCGGTAGCCCGCACCGGGAAGATCGGCTCCGTCACACACAACAGTCGATGCGTCGGCGGGGGGCCGGTGATCGCCAGACGCTCATCCGGATACACCCAAACGCCCTTGGGATGGTCCACCGCCACCAGCTCCAGCCGGTCAATGTATGCCACCTCTTCCATCGGCTCACAGGCCCGCAGTTCGTAGAACCCGTCCCGGGCGACCAACTGATCCGGCTCGATCTTGACGTGTTCGAGAACCTGCGGCATAGCGTATTGGCCGCGAGCCACGAAGTAGCCCAACCCGCCCACGCCGGCGAAGTCGCCCACAAACCCGAACCGCTCTCCATCCCACGCGAACAGCACCGGGCAACTGGAAATCCTCCGCTGCATCTCCTTGATCCGGTAATGGGTCTTTGCCGCCAGGTCGATCTCCGCCTGGGTGACGCCATCAGGCCAGACAAACGCCAGGTAGTCAGCCTTGCTCGCCCCGTTCAGGCCGAAGATGACGGGGCGCTGTGACTGGCTTAATCCGCCGTCCAGTCCCGTGTATGCGATCACCTGGCGGTGGAGGCCGCAGCGCAGTTCCATCCGTGTTCCGAATCCGCTTTGTGGGCTGCGGGTGCGGCTGTCGTCCCCGCGGTCGCCGGTTGGCGTGACCGCCAGCCAGTTCGCCGGCGGAGTCAGCCTGGTCACCACCAACTCGAGCCTGGTGTCCCGTGACGCATGTGCTGATTGGGTGGCCCATGGCTTTAGCCGTGGGGGACGCGAATCGGTGGACCGTTCGTGTCCCCCACCGCTAAAGCGATGGGCCACCCGTCGTGGGGGACGCGAATCGGCGGACCAGTCGTGTCCCCCACCGCTAAAGCGGTGGGCCACCCGTGTGGTGGGGCACCCGCGTATCTGCAACACGTCGGGCACTCCGTCCGCAGTCAGGTCCACCAGTTCCCTTCCGATGACCGCACCGTCCGGCAGCATAGGCCACACATTCTTTCTAAAGACGAACCGTCCCCAACCGTCATTGAGCAATACGTGACCACCGCCTCCGAAGACCGCGATGTCCAGATCACCATCGAGGTCCACGTCCGCAACTCGCGTGGTGCTGAGCGGCCCCCACGTGGTGACAGCTCTAAGGCACCCGTCGAATTGCAAGCTGGGCTGGAGTGTCCCGGTCCCATCGGTCAGATACAATCGGCCGCCGCCGTCGGGTCCCAGGGACACCAGCAAATCCGGTTGACCATCGCCGTTGAAATCCTGCAAAACGCCCCCGTAGTTTCCGTGGATCGGCTCCTCGGTGATGTGGGCCTGGTGGTATCTGCCGAAACGGTCGTTGAAAAAGACCCGCGCCGGGGCACCCTCGTTGAACACGACCAGGTCCGTGTCGCGGTCGCCGTCAAGGTCAGCCGGAGCCAGCATAATGCTCCGCTCCGCCCGACAGGCGACGCCGGCATCGACGGTGATGTCGGTGAAGGTTCCGTCGAGGTTATTGTTCAACAACTGGTTGGCGGCTGGAGATACGCCGTCTCGCCCGGTTGCGTTGCACACGTAAATGTCCAGGTCGGCATCGTGGTCGGCATCGAGAAAAACGGCTGACACACTGATCACATCCGCACCGGCGACCTTGGCTGCTGCCGTCACGTCCTCGAAAGTGCCATCACCGCGCCCGCGAAACAGGTAGTTAGGCCCCGCACAACTGACAAACAGGTCCACGTGAGTATCGTTGTCGTAGTCGCCAAAGGCACAGGACATGGCGTTGCCCACTTTTTCCAACCCCGAGGAGTTAGTGGCGTCGGCGAAGTTACCGTCGGCGCCACCCAGCAGAAGCGTAACCATGCGCCGCTGCCCGCTCACCGCGGCGGTGGTGACCATATCCAAACAGCCGTCACCGTTCACATCTGCCATCGCCAGTTGAACCCCGTGGTTGACCAAGATTCGGCCTGCGGGCGTACCTTGCTCGCCGGCGTCGAAACCGCGCCACCGCATCGAGCCCGATGCCTCCAGCACGGTCTTCGGGGCTGCGGCAGACAACTCCCCGCCTGCCACGTTCCGCTTGGGCACGGTCGAGGTCGGCTGCACCACCGCCAAAGGCCCCATCTGGTTGTACTGGGGCATGACCACCCGCTCGGACAGCAGGCTCTGGTCCAGTTTCGAGAACCTCGCCAGATAGGCACGGGCGGTATCCATATCGCCCTCTTGCCTGGCGGTCAGCATGAGATCGTAGTGCGCACTGACCAGGGCGGGATTTTCTTTAACCGCCCGCTCCAATTCCGTTCGGTAGGGTCGGCTTAGATGCTTCTTGCCGCGGGCCAACAAGTACCAGGTGCAGGCATCGTGAGGCAAGAGCTTCACAACCCGCTCGAAACACCGCACCGCCGGTTCAGCCTGCCCGCTGAACTGATGAACAATGCCTCGGAAATACAAGGCCCGCGCGTTGTTCGGCTCTGCTGCGAGAGCCTCGTCCAGCAGTTTCTCGGCTCGTTTCAGATCGCCCTTGGCGGAACGGTTGAACGCGGCAATCGCCAGATTCACCCGCACCTCGGTGGACTGCGGGGCAAGCTCGAGAGCCTGCTCGAATACCTGGACAGCCGCCTGATAGTCATATCGTTCCATCAGCGCCACACCACGGTTGACCGCCCGCACCACCGGGTCTGAGACCCGCCATGGGTCTTGCGACTCCTGCGGAGGCACACACCACGCCACAGACTCATGGAAAACCAGAATCGCCAAGCCCAGGCAAAACCAAACACTCATCGACGCAACCGCTATGAACCTATGCCCCATGACCATCACCACCGAAAAGACGCCTGCAAGCACCACATACCACGCAGACATGATACCGTATAGACTCGAATCATTCACCGTGGGCTTCCACACGATGGAATTCTGAGCCGATTCAATGCCGGGCTCGGCTAACCCGCATTTCTCACACCGCAGAGAACGCGGAGATCGCAGAGTATTTCTTAGAAAGAAGTCACGGCTAAATTAGGGCGTGTCGGGTGTATACATTCAGTAAACCCGTGGTGTAAAGGCAAGAGGCAACAAGGCGTCTGCGGATCCGAGCCATTGGATAAGGCGGCAACTTTAGGCATTCCGTCGCGCTAGGCCCGGCATTTATGCCGGGCCTAGCGCAAACCTGCCCCCACGAAATCCACACTATTCCGCATACGGGTTTACTGAATGTTTACTGTCGGGTTTTGACAGTGTGTTTATTGTCTGTTCAACGCTAATTGCGATAACTCCCTACCTCTCAACTCTCTGCGTGCTCCGCGGTGAAATATCCGGGCTAACTTAATCTCCTGAACAAGATTGCCCTTGTCGGCATCGAGCGGCGGGTGGGACCCGCCCTGCTTAGATGTTCTTGAGACGTTGCTCTTTGTCGTAGGTTTGCAGGGCGGCGATGAGTTCGTCGAGTTCGCCCTGGATGATGCGGTCCAGGCAGTGCATGGTCATGCCGATGCGGTGGTCGGTGCATCGGTTCTGCGGGAAGTTGTAGGTTCGGATTCGTTGCGAGCGGTCTCCGCTTCCGATCATGGTTTTGCGGACGGCATCGCGGGCCTGCTGCTGCTGCCGGCGACGCTGCTCGTACAAGCGGGTGAGCAACACCCGGCGGGCCTTTGCCCGGTTCTTGTGCTGCGACTTTTCATCCCGCATCGAAACAGTGATCCCGGATTCGTGGTGCACCAGGCGAATAGCAGAGGACACTTTGTTGACGTTCTGCCCGCCGGGCCCGCCGGCTCGGGAGACGAATTCCTCGACCTCGGTATCCCAGTTGATGTCGATGTTGATCTCTTCCGGCTCCGGGAGCACCGCCACAGTGGCAGCGGAGGTGTGGATTCGCCCCTGGGCCTCAGTCTCCGGGACACGCTGCACGCGGTGCCCGCCGCCCTCGTAGCCCAGGCACAGGTAGACACCCTCGCCCTTGATGCTGAGGGTGACCTCTTTAAGCCCCCCAATGTCAGAGCCCGACTGGTCCAGCACCTCGACCTTGAAGCCCTTCTTCTCGCAGAATCGCAGATACATTTCATACAGGTCGCGAGCGAACAAAGCCGCCTCGTCGCCCCCCGTCCCGGCGCGAATCTCGAGCAGCACCGAGGAAATTACGGCGTCCTCGTTGGTCACCATGGCTTCCTTCAAGGATTCCAGACGCCGAGCATACTCACTCCCCAACTCGGCAACTTCCTCCATCGCCAACTCACGCAGATCGGCGTCCTGGGTGGTGTCGGTGCTGAGGCTACGGGCCTCTTCCAGGTGACGCCACACCTTGCGAAACCCGTCGAACGGCTCGACCAGCCGCTTGAGCCGGCCCATTTCGCGCGCGATTTCCAGGCTCTTGATGGGGTTCGCCGCAACTGACACATCACCCATCCGCTCGACCAGGCTATGGTAATGGTCGGATATCTCTTGCAGTTTGCGGATGAACCTGCTGTCAACGTCTTCGCCCATAGCGATCTCTTGCGACTTACCGATAGAACTTTGGTTCAGTCTTCCACCGCGGCTGCGATGGCACAAAAAAACCACGCGCCGGCTACTCTCGGAAACAGGTGCAAAACGCGTGGTTGGGCGGCAAAACGAAGCTAGGACCTGCCCTTGGTCTTGGTTTGATCCTTCCCCTTCTTGGCATGTGAGAAGTAGTCGCCCCCAAACTTCCTCTGGAAGCGTTCCACGCGGCCGGCGGTGTCCACAAACTTCTGCTGCCCCGTAAAGAACGGGTGGCAGGACGAACAGATTTCCACGTTGATTTGTGGTGTCGTGCTCCGCGTCTCAAAAGTATGCCCACAGCCGCACTTCACCGTGCAGGAAACGTACTCAGGATGAATACCTTTTTTCATCGCTCTAGCAACCTCATAGAGAAAAACCATTCGAGCCCCGCAGTATAACCCCAATCCCAACCAGATCAAGGGGACCCCTCGGATATACCGAGGAATCCAAGGCAATCGTATCTAATTCGCACCGGAGCACGCAGAAAATGGAAAATTGAAAATGAAAAATGGAAAATGAGGGGATGGGAAACGTGATGAATGGAGAATGGAGAATGGAGAATTGAGAATTGAGAATTGAGAATGCGGGCGTTCACAACGGCGCCGGGGTATTTAGCGGCGACAA
>JAGLWJ010000449.1 GCA_023133475.1 Phycisphaerae bacterium
AGCGCGTAGAAGGGGAGCGTGAAAAGTTGTAGGGCGGGTTCCACCCGCTGTCTATGGCGTTACGTTTCACTTGCCGGCGGCGGGTGGAACCCGCCCTACTGTACACACAGGCGGTTCTTTCCGCCGGATTTGGCTTTGTATAGGGCTTGGTCCGCCAGCTCCAGCAGGTGCTTGCCTGAGTTGGGGCGGTTTTCCAGCATGGAGGCAATGCCGGCACTCATCGAGACCGGCGGGTCCAGATTCATCACCGCTGCCCGCTGGCTGAACAAACGCGAGATACGCTCGGCGAAGGCGGCGGCGGCTCGAGGTGTGGTGTCGAGCAGGATGACGGCGAACTCGTCGCCACCGTATCTTATCCCCAAATCGGTCGGGCGAAGAGTGCCACGCAACAATTCGCCGACAAATTCAATCATCCGATCGCCGGCGGCGTGACCTCGGGTGTCATTGAGGTTCTTGAAGTTGTCCAGATCGAGCATGACCATGCAGAGGTCCTGCCCGGTCCGTTGCTGGGCTTTGAAGATTCTCTCCAGCCGCTCCTCGAGCAGGCGGCGGTTGCCCAGTCTGGTCAGCGGGTCGACCCAACTGGCTCGTTCAGCTCGTTGGAGCATGACGTTGATCCGGCGGGTCTGATCGTTCACCCGCGAGTGCATGGTTTGTTCGAGGCGTTCGGTATGCCCTTCGCTCCGCTCCAGGTGTCTGATTAAGTCTCTAATAGTTCGAGCCACGTGCCCTATCTCGTCGTCTCTCTCGACGGGCAGGTGCCCCGGGGCTGCGCCGGCGCCGCTACCCGGGGGGATCGCCATGACGCTTAGCGGAAGTGAGACTCGCCGCCTGAACCAGAGCCCATAAATCAGCATCAGGCCTCCATCCATGGCAAGCAATGCGCCGGCCAGCCACAGGGCGGAACAGCCGGCCTCTCGCAGGGTCGGGCGACGGTGCGCATAGAGAACCAATCCGGTTTGGGAATCCGCGCTGCTGTCACGCCGGGTCACCGCGACCACTCGCCAGAGAAGCTCCTGCCGGTCGCCGAAAGGCAGCATAACCAGGTCTGCCGCAACGTCTTCACCATTGCCATGGGCGAAGCTTTCCCTGGGAACCTCCACATCCTGCGGCACAGTAATCATCGGCCGACTCTGTTCATCCAACAACATCAGCCCGATCACATCTTCGTCACGGAGCACCGACCACGCCCAGCAGCGGAACTGCGTGATTAGTGGCCCGTCGGTGGTCTCCCAACTGGTCGTCATTGCGGTGTTTTGCCGCCCTCCCAGCTCGGCAAGTTGCCCTATTCCTTGGCGCACGAAGAATTCCAGCTTCCGGCGGTGAGAAGTGACGCCTTGCCGATACACCACTGCTGCGTGAACAACGACGGCAACAAGGGTTAACAGGGCCAGCATCGCCAACCCGCTACGAATAACGGTGCCGGTAAGTGTTCTGTTGCGGGCAGTGGTCATCGGGGCATCCCAACCTGGTCCTCGAGCGAGAGACTCTGGATATGTATCGTAATACTGTGAGCAGAAATAAATATTCAGTAAACCCGTGGTGAAGAAGGCAAGAGGCAAGAGGCAACGAGGCGTCTGCGGATCCGAGCCCTGGGGTAAGGCGGCAGTCTTGCGCTAGGCCCGGCATTTATGCCGGGTATTGGAGTGGTTGCCTTTACCCCCCCCGTTCCGCCCCGCCGCCTTCGGCAGCGGGGCGGAACGGGGGGGATTCTTCGTTAGGCCTTCTCACCCGGCATAAATGCC
>JAGLWJ010000045.1 GCA_023133475.1 Phycisphaerae bacterium
GTGCAACCCAAGCCCCCGGAGGGGGGCGATGGAATCCGCAGTGAGCCAGGCGATCCGTCGCCCCCTTCGGGGGCTTGGGGTGGGAGGGACAGCTTACCCAGGGCTCGCTGCGCTTCGCCCCGGGCTATATTCCGTCGCCTCCTTCGGAGGCTAAGAATACGAACAAGAACGCAAACATTGGGTTCACGACGTTGCATGGCAAGAAAACACCCTCGATTCCCCAAGCAAGTCCAACATCCACTTCGTCTCGTGTACTCCAGATGCGGCTGGTGTGCAAGCGGGCTGCTTGCAGTGCCGGCGTTGGTGTGCATAATGGGGCGGACGTCGCAGTTCTGCCATTCCGGCAGGGCTCGAAGGTAGGAGGTCACAAACAAACCTATGGGTAAAACCCTCGACGCGCTACGGCATCTTCAAGAACTGGAGCTAAAACTTGGTGACTTGATCCGGGAAGAAGAGTCCAAACGACGCCAGATCCGGATGCTTGAGCGTCAACTTCAAAAAAACAATCAGGAGTTAGAGGACCAGCAGAACACAATCCGGCATCATGAGGTGGAAATCCACAGCCTCGAACTCGATATCAGCTCCCGCGAAGAGACTATCCAAAAACATCGGGTCGCCCTCAACACGACCAAGACAAACAAAGATTACGCAGCCGTACTGTCCACCATCAATACGGAAAAGGCCGATACCTCGAAGCTCGAAAACCGTGTGCTGGAGCTTATGAGCGTCAAGGACTCGCTCCAGTCCGCCTGCGACGAGAAAACTGCCGGACGCGATAAGATTCAAGAGCGTCAGGCCCACGCCGAAGCCAAGCTGAAGGCCTACCTCGAACGCACGCACGAGCAACGCGTGGAACTGACCCATCAGCGTAAGGAAGCCAGTCAAGCACTTCCGCCCACGGTGATGAATACTTTTGACCGGGCGGCTGAGCGGTTGGAAGGCGAGGCCTTGGCGATGATCCGCAAGGTCAATCCCAAGCGGGACGAGTACGTTTGCGAGGGGTGTAATATGTCGGTTACGCTCGAGACGATCAATTCATTGCGCACGCGCGATGAAGTGGTGTTGTGCAATAGCTGCGGTCGGATTTTGTTTCTTGCGGATTAACTCACCGATGAAGCGGTTTTTCTGTGTTACGGTAGGGGTATTGTGGGTTGGTGGGGTTTGCGGTTGCACTCCGAGCGGAGTGTTGGCGGAGCTTCCGGACCCGCTGTTCGGGACGGTTCGCCCGGTTCGCGTTTGCAAAACGCTTTCCGTGGAGCTGCCCGCGGTCGTCAAGCTGCCGTCGCCCAGACCTTCGCACACCATGGAGCTTGGCTGGATACCACCGGGCGGCGTCAGCCGGCGATGGGCTTGCATGGTGATCCATCACAGTGCCGGCGAGGTGGGCGGCGCCGAAGCCTTCGACCGCTTTCACCGCAACGTCCGAAAATGGGACGAATTGGGGTATCACTTCGTC
This sequence comes from Phycisphaerae bacterium, assembly GCA_023133475.1. GTDB lineage: Bacteria > Planctomycetota > Phycisphaerae > UBA1845 > UBA1845 > JAAEQG01. The sequence goes on from JAGLWJ010000045.1 coordinate 1,457, forward strand.
ATCGGCAACGGCAGCAATACCGCCAACGGCGAGATCGAGGTCGGATCACGCTGGACCAAGCAAAAACACGGGGCTCACTGCAAAACACCCGACCAACATTACAACTATCACGGTATCGGAATATGCCTGGTGGGGGACTTTACGCATCATCCCCCATCAGCCGCCCAGATGGACTCGCTGGCCAGACTGGTCGGTTTCCTGATGGAGGAATGCGATATCGACATTTCTCAGGTGCTCACTCACCGAGGGGTGACGCATCGGACCGAATGCCCCGGAGCATGCTTCTCGCTTGATGCGCTCAAGGCGAGGTTAAAGTAATAGGTGTAGGGCGGGTTTCACCCGCCGCACCATGCCGGGAAGGCGGGTGAAACCCGCCCTACCTCTGACTGCCTGTTGCCTCGTAAAAAGGAAGACGCCTGGTCGGCTCTGCTTACCGGCCAGGCGACGTCCTTTCGGAGGAGGAAGGAGGAGGTCTTTTGCTTGGTACTTCTCCTATCGAATATATTTGGGTGTCAGGCAAATATATTACAACTTTTTTGAGATCATTGTGGGCGACCAGCCCTGGCGGTGTTTTCGGTGGAATAATATGGGGCTCTTGTGGAGCGAGTTGGAACTTGCCAACCGGCGTGGTGGGTTAACCCGGATATTTCACCGCGGACCCGACCTACAAACTGAATCAGCGCATAAAAATATAGGGCCACCTATATGGTGGCCCTGTGTTTTCCAATGCCGTTACGTGGCTTAGTAGCGGTCTCGGCCACCGCCGCCGTAACCGCCACCTCCGGTGTGTGGTGCGCGGGGCTTGGCTTCGTTCACCGTCAGCGCCCGATCGCCGTGCATCTGGCCGTTCAGCGCCGCGATGGCTGCGTCGGCCTCCGCATCGGAGCCCATCTCCGCGAATCCGAACCCCTTACTCCGTCCCGTACTCCGGTCACTGATGACTTCCGCGCTCAGAATCGTTCCGTGCGCCGACAACAGCGCCTCCAAGTCTGAACTGCTGACATCATAGCCGAGGTTCCCAACATACAACCTCTTGCTCATCGCAATCTCCTGTCGATGGCACGTCCGACCCACTGTTTTACTTTCAGGGTCGTGGGTGAAAGCAGCCGACATTCCGGCCTCAAAGGTAGGAAGGCGATCTCGGCAATGCGATCCAGACTTGGCTTGCCCACGTCAGGTATGTGCCTAGTTCGACGAACCAACCGCCGGTAGCATACCCGGAACTCTGCACAAGTCAACTCGACGTGAATATTCAGTGAACCCGTGAACCGGGTGGCCCACCTCTTCAGAGGTAGGGGACACGAATGGTCAACCGATTCGCGTCCCCCACGGCTAACCCGCATTTCTCACACCGCAGAGAGCAACGCTAATTGCGATAACTTCCTACTTCTCAACTCTCCGCGGTCTCTGCGTGCTCCGCGGTGAAATATCCGGGCTAAAGCCATGGGGCACCCAGCCGCTCGCTCACGGTCGCGGCACTGATTGGGTGGCAGTTACTCAGGGTTCGGTAGGTTCCAGTGGTTTCCCGCACTCCAGGCAGTTCGGTTCGCAGGGGTCATAGGCCAGTGCTCCGCAATGCGAACAGCGCTGGGGAGGCGGCTGAGGTCGGCCAACCGTCCACATGTATGCCAGCCCACAGACCAACGCAGGAATGCCCACCACCGCTAAAAAACGCCAGATCGTACGCCAATCATAAGGCACCACCGGATCCAACACCCGGATGAGCACAAACGCCAGCGGCAAAGCCAGCAACACCGCAATGAACAAAACTGCAGGCTTCATGACCTTATTATAAGCCCGATCGCCGGTGATTTGAACTGCGCCCCGATTTCCGTTACCGTCCGCTGTTGTACCCGCCTCGGCATCTACCAGCCGACAGAAACGGCGGATGATTCCATTCCAGGCTCCGACTCCGATAAGTGAGTGAAAGGACCGGCAAAGCGATGAGTGAATCAAGTACCCCAACCGCTCCCGAGCAAAACCCCCACCCGCCTCGCAAAGCCTTCGGTCACACCTACTGGATGCTCAACAGCATCGAGGCTTTCGAGCGTCTGGCTTATTTCGGGATCCGCTCGGTGGTCCCCATCTACATCATGCAGGCCACCGAACCGGGCGGGCTGCACATGACTGCGGTCCACAAAGGGTGGATATACGCTTGGTGGGCCATCTTTCAATCCTGGCTGCCCATGTTCACCGGCGGTATCGCGGACCGCTACGGGTACAAGCGGGTACTGGTCTGTGCCATCAGCACCAACGTCGTCGGTTACCTGATAATGGCGTCGTTTCACAGCTACCACGGTTTCTTCGCCGGGATCCTGGTGTTGGCCACCGGCACGGCGTTCTTCAAACCCGCCTTGCAGGGCTCCATTGCTCAGAACCTGAACAAAAGCAATGCGTCCATGGGCTGGGGTGTTTTCTACTGGGTGGTGAACGTCGGCGCGGTTACCGCCCCGCTGTTGGCCACCGTAATCCTTGGCAAGCCGCACAGTGCCGAGGGATGGCGGAATCTGTTCCTGGCTTCGGCGGCGTATACCGCGATGAACCTGTTGCTGCTGCTCACCTTCAGGGATGTGCCCTCCGGGGCGGACAAGAGCACGAGCGTGATCAAGGTCTTCTGGAGCACCATTGAGAACATCTGGCCTTACTGGTTCCGCGGGGGCACATTTGATTTGTTGCGTGGGGTGCCCGGTCTGATGCTGAGTGTCGCCGGTCTGGGCATCTTGATTTTCGAACCACTGGCGAGTCTCGGCTGGTTGCAGTGGGTCCTGGGCGGGTGCGGAGTGGCTGGTGGAGTGTTGTTGATGTTATGGCTCCGCGGTGGCCAATTCGTCTGGCAGGTCCGTTTGCCGGCGTTCTTGCTGATCATGTCCTGTTTCTGGATGATGATGTACCAGGTTTGGGACCTGCATCCCAACTTCATCGAGGACTGGGTGGACAGTGCGCCGGTGGCTCAGCATGTGCCGTTTGAGTCGTGGCGGGAGTATGGTGACCGCGGGCTGATTCGCGTGCCCCAGCAGATTCTGCTGACGCTCAATGCCTTTTTGATCGTGTTGCTGGTGATACCGATTTCGTGGCTGGTGCGCCGGATGCGTGCGCTCAGTTCCATGCTGATCGGCATGGGAATAACCACCGTCGGGCTTTTGATCGCCGGTCTGACCGGTAGCGGGTGGATTTTGCTCTTTGGCATCGCGTTCTTCTCGCTGGGTGAGATGCTCATCGGGCCTAAGAAGAACCAATACCTGAGTCTGATAGCTCCGCCGGGCAAGAAGGGCTTGTATCTCGGGTACGTCAACATCCCGGTGGGCGTGGGTGTAGGGCTTGGCTCTTTGATTGCCGGGGTGGTGTACGATCATTTTGGCGAGAAGGCTTCGTTGGCATTGAAACACCTGGGGGCCAACACCGAACTGGTGGCCCGTGCCGCCCAATCCGCCGATTGGAGCGATTCCCTTGAGAAGATTCCGGAGTTGACCGGGATTGAACGTGCCCAAGCCTTCGAGTTGGCTTGCGAGAGCCTCAAGCAGGATGCGGCGACGGCAGCCGAAACCTTACGGCAAGCTTTCCAATACGACCAAGGCCAGATAGTCAACCTCGGGCTTGAATACCTGGCGCTGCATGAGGATTCCCGTGACCAGGTGACGGTGGGTTTGGCGAAGGCTCTGCTCCAGGTGGAAAACGATCCCGTTGCCAACTCCGTAGGGCAACAGCTTTCCGAGGGGCGGGTGACGCTTGCTCAAATCGGCGTCGCCCGGTTTGTGCATCTGCTCCCCGACGCCCTGGGTTGCAAGCGCCTCGAGATATTCAACATCGTCCGCGAGCAGATCAACCAGGATTTGCCAGCCGACCAGCGCCATGATGATGCGCAGATCGAAGATATGTTATGGGGCCAGTTTGCCGGGGACCGCGAGACTCTCAACAATCTGGCTTTGGAATACCTGGCCCAGGGAACGGGCCTGGTTAGTCGTTCCGTAGCGGGAATGTCTTTCACCAACCCTGTGGAGGACATCGAGAAACGTGTCGGCATCGGCAGGACCAAGTCTTTTGCTGCTCTTAGCATGGCTTTGGGGGCTGATGCCGAGGCGGTGGACGAAGCCCTTGCAGGCTTGCAGGTTCCTTCCGCTGACTTTCAGGACCGCACGTATATCTATCTGATAAATCAACCGCACTGGCGTTTCCTGGCACTTGCCCGGAAGAATTGGGCCAAGGACCTGGATTTGTTGCGTGACATCGTGCAGTCGGACGCTGCCGTCAAGGAATTGGTGGCGGATGAAGTGGACCAGCTCGGTTGGTGGGGGCGGTTGGTTGGGGGAGTGAAGGGAATCTTCGTTTCCGGGGAAGACGGGGAACTGAGCATGGAGCGGAAGCTGGCTGACAAACCCGACCTCGTTCAGAAAGCCCTGGCAGTCAAGGACTGGTCGAGTTCGGCGGATCAAGCCGCTCGTTTGTTGGGGCTGAGTGCGTTCGAGGCCCGGGCTTTTGTTGCGGCGGAGGTCAACCATTCACCGTTGACTACCACGCAGCTTCTTTGGGATCGTTATCATCCACAGTACAAGGTTTGGGTTCCCTTTGCGGCGATTGGGGTGGTGGCAGCCATCGCCTTAGCCATCTTCGGCCAGATGGCCAAGAGGTGGTCGGACATGAATGCCTGACCAGTAATCCCAGCCGCGTAGAATCTACGTAGCCCAACAAGACTCTGCCCATAACCAGGATATTTCACCGCGGAGCACGCAGAGACCGCAAAGACTTGAAAAGTAGGGAGTTACCGAAATCAGCGTTGAACTGACAATGTAAATATTCAGCAAACCCGTGCCACCCGAACCGCACACAAGAATGGGGGCAGTCGCTACAGGACGATATTGGAGGCAAAAAAGACTTGACCGCTTCCAGCTTTGTGGTAGAATTGAAAGTAAGGAGGCGTATTATGGGATTTGAGTTCTTCACGGAATCCGGGCGAGGCTTCCGGCCACGAGCCTCGATCCGGAAACAGGGTCAGATAGGACTCAATCAAGGGGCCGTACGGCGATTTGATTTGGAGCGGTGGAAGTATGCCGTCTTGGGCTATGACCGAGAAAACGGATTAGTCGCCCTGAAACTGACGAATGACGAGACCGAACAGGGTGTCCAGCGGATTGTAATTAAGGATGGATCGGCATCGATCTCGGCGCGGTCATTCTTGGAGTATTTCAACATAGGTTACCGGGACGAGACGAAGCAATACGACGCAAGTCACGACGAGACGAAAGACATGCTCATTGTATCTATTGGCAGTGCGGCCAAGAATGGGGATACGCAAGGCAATCTGATCAACGAGTAAAAAACGGTGAGAGTTGGGACAATAGCAAAATCGCAATCCCACAAACGGGCGTAAGCGAAGGCTGTGGGCAAGACCGGGACGAAGCGCCGGTCTGTCTGAGCGCACCGGAAAAGGGCCTTGGCGGGGGGGCCATCGGCTCGGTCTAACGCTGGCGCGAACCAGCGGATCACGCTACGTTGCGGGCATGGCGCATCCGCTGGAAAAGATACTGAATGCCAGCGCTTCGGACATCCTGACGGCAATCGAGAAAGAATTCCGGGCGCAGGTTGACGTGAAGGGCAAGCTGGCCGAGTTGTTCATGGATCGGCAGTTGACGGCGCTCGAAGAGGCCGGGATGATCCAGGGGCATGTTTGGCAGGACATCGACGGGAAACCCGATTTCATCGTCACCTACAAGGGACGTGACCTTGTTTTGGAATGCAAAAACATCCGAAACGAGACCTACAAGAAACCGCCATCATTCAAGGTCGAATTGCAGAAGACCCGGAATAGCATGGATGGTAAGCCAACCCGTGGATACGGGATTGACGAATTCGATGTTCTTGGGGTTGCCCTTTTCAATCAAACTGGGAAATGGGATTACCTTTACATCGCCACCCACCACCTTGAGCGCCGTCCAGACTTCGCAGAATTGCTCAAGGTCATGCAACGGGTTCCAATGGAATCCGACTCGCTGGGGCATTGGAAGGCTGATCCAATTGAAGCATTCAATGATGTTCCATTATGACAAAGCGTAAGCGACCACCAAAACCGATCAAGGATGCTCCGTTCTTCAAGACGAAGGAAGGCGCTGCATACCTTGGGGATGCTTTTGACCTTTGCAAAGGGTTGAAGGATGGATCGGTCAATTTGATAATGACATCCCCACCATACGCATTGCATTTCAAGAAAGAATACGGCAATGCAACGCAGGCTGAATATGTTCAATGGTTCTTGCGGTTTGCCGATGATTTCTTCCGAGTATTGACCGATGATGGTAGTCTTGTCATTGACATCGGTGGCGCATGGACTCCAGGCAAACCTACTAGATCGTTGTATCATTTCGAGCTATTGATAGCGCTTTGCCACAAGGTCGGGTTCCATCTTGCCCAGGAATTCTATTGGTACAACCCGGCAAAGCTCCCGGCGCCCGCGGAATGGGTGACGGTTCGCAAGATACGGGTAAAGGACTCCGTCAATTGCCTTTGGTGGTTGTCCAAGACCGACCACCCCAAGGCCGACAACCGCAAGGTTCTGGTGGAATACAGTGCCGATATGCTGCGCCTAATGAAGCGTGGATACCGGGCGAAGACCCGACCATCGGGGCATGTTATCACCGACAAATTCGGCAAGGACCAGGGCGGCGCTATCCCATCGAACATCTTGATCTACGGCAACAATGATGCTAACGGCAACTACATGAGTCAATGCAAGGCGGAAGGGATCAAACCACATCCTGCGCGCTTTCCGATTCAGTTGCCGACATTCTTCATCCGCTACTTGACCGATCCCGGTGACGTGGTTCTTGATCCATTTGCCGGGAGCCTCACGACTGGTGAAGCTGCGGAGCGTGATGGACGGCGTTGGCTGGCCTTCGAGCGTGAGGAACCCTATCTGACCGCAGGCAGATTCCGTTTCGACAAGTCAGCATGGACGCCGGTAGACATATCCCAACGCAACGGGGAACATGGCAAGGCCAAGGCGCAGCAAGCTCTACTCTTCACCTAATCCTCATCCCGCAACGAAGGGCGGGTTCCACCCGCCGTGGTGGCACCGGCGTCCCCGCTGGTGATGGAGGTAAGGCGAGTGAAACCCGCCCTACTACTTGACCGCGGCGTAGGAGCACTCTGCGACCAACACGTCGGCAGCGAGTTTCGTGGCCCAGTTGAGCCTGATCATCCGAAGGACCGAGCGGTATTTGGGTCCTCCCTCCGATGAAAGGCGAAGGTCCCAGCGATCGTAAACGCGGCTGAACCCTGCCTCCCGGAGCATACGACGCGCTCCCCATGGAGAAAGCCAGTTTATCGCGGGTGTGTTTGAATAACCGATAAGATGAGGCTTGTTGACCCTGACCCATTCCATAACGCGGCGTTTCAAACGCAGGGGATACCATCCAAACAGCGGGAACCCGTCAATCTCGTGCTGGTGTGGGCTCACACTGCTGGTGGCGCTGAACCAGAATACGCCGCCGGGTTTGAGGATACGGCAGGCTTCGTTGAAGGCAGCCTCTGCGTCCCTTACATGTTCGATGACCTGGTTAGCGTGGACAACGTCAACGCTTGCGGACTCCACGGGGATGTCTTCCGCAAATCCCGCCAGCAACCTGGTCTGGACGCCCTCGAGTTCTGCCAAGCGTGCTCCTGCCTCCCGAGCCTCGTCGGAAGGCTCGATGCCGACAGCCGGATAGCCCTCCCGGGCGCATGCGATCAGGAACACCCCCTGGGCTGCTCCAATATCAACAATAGTGGGTGTTGGCGGCAATGGGCTGATGGCATTCAAGCGGGCCAAAATCCGCTTGAGATGGGTCTGCACCTCAGGTAGGCCCTCGCGGGCAATTTCTACCGATCTGCGTGCACTGGCTTGGCGGGTTTGGTTCACAGCCGAAGATCATTCCTACTGAGCTACGTCCCCTCAAAGAGAGTCTACCAAATACTGCCTCGTTTGCAATGCAGGCAATGTCCGGCAAGCCACACCGGGCATCACCGTTTCTTCTCTGCGACCCCCTACGATGACTGCCTTGTTGCCTCTTGCCTCGTTACACGGTGTGATATGATCCATCTGATCGACGGCAACAACCTGCTGCACGCTACTCGCGCCCATTTGCCAGTGCCGCCCGACGATCTGGATTTGATCCGGTATTGACCAAGCGAAAACCACCGCATCGGCTGAGAAGAGGCAAGAGGCAAGAGATGTAGGGTGGGTTCCACCCGCCGTGGTGGCACCGGCGTCCCCGCTGGTGATGGAGGTAAGGCGGGTGAAACCCGCCCTACAACCGGCAGAGACGCCGGCCCAACTGAAAGCTGATAGCTCACTCCTCGTTCTTGATATATGCCACCCGGTAGATGGTTCGTCCCTGGCGGACGTATTTAACTTCAAAGTTGGTGCGTGGGGTCTTGCTGGTGGGAACAAACGCCGGATGCTCGAAATCCACCTGGGTCAACTGCGGGCAGGGCATCAGCAATTCCTGAATCCACTCGAAGTACTCGCCGTGGTCGGTTTGGATGGCCCACCAACCTCCCGGCTGAAGAGCTCGGACCGCCGCGGCGACGAAACTCTCTTGAAACAGGCGACGCTTATGATGGCGTTTCTTAGGCCAAGGGTCCGGGTGATAGACGTGCAAAGCCGACAGCGAGCTTTCCGCTAAGTGGCAGACCACGAAGTTCCGCGCGTCGGTCCGCATGATCCGCACGTTAAGCATGCCCCAGCGAGCCATCCGATCTGCGGCGTATTTGAAGTACTTGTTGGCCCACTCGATTCCGAGGAAGCGGTGGTCGGGGTGCTCGCGGGCGCGTTCCAGGAGGAATCCGCCCTTGCCACATCCTATCTCCAACTCCATCGGCCCGGGCGTGTCGAAACAATCCACGGGGTTCATCACGACTTCAGGCTCGGGTGGGGCGAGCAGGATGTCTTCCATCGTCGGCATATGGTTACGGTACACCAGTGGTGTTTTGCGTCAACGCCCGGGGCTATTGGCGAGCGTGGCGGAGTGTTGTATATTCGTTGCGTGATGCGATTGCACAACTGATCTGGAGAATGCAACAGTGAAGCGCAAGCTGGCGGAGAACTTCAGGAAGGTGCAGGGGCGCATCGAGGAGGCTTGTGCACGGGCTGGGCGCGATCCCTCCGAGATCACCCTGGTGGCGGTCACCAAGGCCGTCGGAATAGATGTAGTCAGGCACTTAGTCGACTCGGGGGTCCGGGACCTCGGCGAAAGCCGCGTGCAGGAGTTGACCAAGCGGGCAGCCATGGTCAGCGAGTTTCTCTCCCGCCGCCGGCGTGAGGCGGAGTCGGGGAACTTGCAGCATCCCAACTGGCACATGATCGGGCACCTCCAGCGAAACAAGGTAAAGGCTTTGTTGCCTTGGGTGCGTCTGATTCATTCGGTGGACAGCCTGCGATTGGTGGAGGAGATCGACGCCCAGGCCCGGAAGCTGAACCGGTCGGTGGAAGTGCTGATGGAGATCAACGCGGGCATCGAGGACCAGAAGTACGGCATACCGGTGGCTGCCGCGGCACATCTCGCTGAGCAGATGGAATCGTTGCCCGGATTGCGTCTCACCGGTCTGATGGCCATGGCACCGTTGGATGTGAATGCCGATCGTATCCACGGTTGTTTTGCCCGGATTGCGGAGCTTTTTGAGGAGATGCGTCGCGAAGTCGTCCGGCGCGATGACTTTTGCGTTCTCTCGATGGGCATGAGCAACGATTTCGAGACCGCGATCGAGTGCGGCTCCACGATGGTGCGTATCGGAACAGCCCTGATGGAAGGCGTGGAGTAAAGGCAGAAGAAGGCAAGAGGCAAGAGGCAAAAGGCAAAAGGCGACAAGGCAACGAGGCGGCACGTGTAGGGCGGGTTCCACCCGCCACACTATGCCACAAAGGTGGCGGGTGGCATGGTCCACGTTTATGTGGCCATGCAGAGGGCAGATGATGTGATGGAAAGACCAAACGTGCCAG
>JAGLWJ010000450.1 GCA_023133475.1 Phycisphaerae bacterium
CGTTCATAAAAAATGTGGGTCAGCGGCGACAAGTCCGCAGCGTTTAGCGGCGCGCCCAAAGGAAACGCAAAACAGGACCCCGAATCATGCCCACGACAGAAGATCAAATCCGCCAGACGTTGGTTCAGTATTTCCAAACCGATCAGTTGTTGGGTCTCAAAGAAGTCCCCATCCGCTTGCCGCAACCGCGAGCTACGGCGCCTCACGCCACCGGAATGGCCCAAACCACCAGGGAAACTCAAACCGCCGCAGAGGTCGGCGGAAAGAGCGAGCGTCTTCGCCTCCTGGACGAAAAGCAGGTCAAGACCTGCACCAAATGCGCTTTGTCGCAAACCCGCACCAATACCGTCTTTGGGCAAGGCAATCCAGACGCCCGGTTGGTGTTTGTTGGTGAAGCTCCCGGGTTTTACGAAGATCGCCAGGGGGTGGTCTTTGTCGGCCGAGCCGGCGAGCTGCTCACCCGCATGATCGTCGCCATGGGGCTAACCCGGGAGCAGGTATACATCTGCAACGTGTTGAAATGCCGCCCGCCTAACAACCGCGACCCCGCCCCCAACGAGATCGCCGCGTGCAGCCCCTATCTCTTTGAACAGCTTTCGGTTATCGAGCCGGAGGTGATCGTCGCCCTGGGCGCACCAGCCGCCAAGACGCTGCTACAGACCACCCAGTCGATCGGGCGATTGCGCGGGCAGTTCCACAACTTCCACTGTTCCGGAGTCGAAGGTGTCGGGCCTGCCACCCCGCTGATGCCCACCTACCACCCAGCCTACTTGCTGCGAAACCAGGCTCAGAAAGCCAAAGTCTGGTCCGACCTCCAGGCGGTGATGAGACAGATAGGCCTACCACTGCCCAAGTGAGCCGACCATGCCCAAACCCGACCCCCATTCCGCCGGTCGTTTGTGGATCGAGGAGGGCGAAAACCACACCGATCTGGTAGCCACCGTGGCTCCGCTGGCTCCGATCGACAAGCCGTACAGCTACGTGGTCCCTTCCGAGTTGGCTGATCGCCTGGAGGTGGGGCAGCGTGTTCTGGTTCCCATGGGCAAGCGTGGGCGTTTGATGGAAGGGTTCTGCATCGCCCTGGGCACCGAGCACTGGCAAAACCCCCTCAGACCTATCGACTCGCTGATCGACGACCAGAGCTACCTGTCGCCCCATCTCCTGGACCTGGGCCGATGGATGTCGCGGCACTACTATTGCCCACTGGGCCTGACGCTGGCTGCGTTGGTGCCCGAGGCAGTGCGCCGCAAGAGCGGGTTTGTCACCGTGCGGCGTGTGCGGCTGATCCGATCATGTGAAGCTATTATCTCCGAGCCCGGGCGTATAGGCCCCAAGTCGCAGGCTCTGCTCGAAACATTGGAGCAAGCAGAGTCCCCGCTGGAGGTGGAGGCCCTATTGGCCCAGGCCCGGACCACCGCCGCCACCCTGCGGTCCGCAGTGAACAAGGGGTGGGTCGAAATCATTACCGAGCGCCGCCCCAAACCACCCCCCAGTTGGGACGTCCCCCGCGTCGAGCCTACTTTCTCTCTCAACCAATCTCAAACCGAGGCTTGCGAGCGGATCGGCGAGAAGATCGAAGCCGGCGGGTTCAGCGTGACGTTGTTGTACGGCGTTAGTGGAAGCGGCAAGACCGAGGTGTACATCCGGGCCATGCGACAAGTGTTGGGCCAAGGGCGACAGGTCATCCTGTTGGTTCCCGAGATCGCCCTTACCACCCAACTGGTCCAGCGACTGGCTGCCCGCTTTGACGACGTGGCGGTAGTGCACAGCGGCTTGCGCGGGCCGGACCGCTCGCTGACCTGGACGGCAATCGCCGGGGGAAGCCGACGGGTGGTGATCGGGACGCGGAGCGCGGTGTTCGCCCCGTGTTCGCAGCCAGGCCTGATCGTGGTCGATGAAGAGCAGGAGTCCAGCTACAAGAACCTGCAAGCCCCCCGATTCCATGTGCGCGACGTTGCCATCAAGCGGGCCCAGATGCTCGGAATCCCGGTTCTGCTTGGCTCTGCCACGCCGTCATTGGAGAGCTGGTTGAACTGCACGCGGATGGGGCACTACGAGCGGGTCGATCTTCCGAGGCGTGTTCGTGATTTGCCGATGCCCCAGGTGGAAATCGCCGACATGCGCACGCGGTCACCAACCCGGCAAGACCTGCCGGTTTTGTGCCATGCTCTCAAAGCCAAGGTGGCGGAAACATTAGGCCGTCAGGAGCAGGCGGTGATTCTGATCAACCGGCGGGGTTACGCCAGTATGATCTGGTGCCCAACCTGCCACTGGCGGCTGTGTTGCTCGCATTGCAACGTGGGGATGGTGTTTCACCTTTCCAAGGGTCAGGCGACCTGCCATTACTGTCGCACGCGCGTCACCGTGCCGGAGCTATGCCCCAACCCGTCCTGCCGAACACCGGTGCTGCAATCCGGGGCGGGCACGCAACGGGTTGAGCAGGAGCTGGCTGAAGCGTTCCCCAAAGCCCGTATCGTCCGGGCAGACAGTGACACCATGAAACGCGGCTGCGATTACCAGCACCTGGTGGACCGCCTCAGCTCCCGAGAGATCGACATCCTGATCGGCACGCAGATGATCGGCAAGGGGTTGGACTTTCCGCACGTGTCCTTTGTCGGGATGGTCAGTGCCGACCTGGTGGGCTTATCATCCGATTTTCGTTCGTCCGAGCGTCTGTTTCAGTTAATCACTCAGGTTGCCGGTCGGGCCGGTCGAGAGCGGGCCGGCGGTTACGTGGTTATCCAAACGCTGATGCCCGACGTGACGGCGGTTCAGGCGGCTGTGCAACACGATTTCGAGCGTTTCGCCGCCGATGAGCTCGAGATGCGTCAGCGGCTTGGTTTCCCGCCGTTTACGCGCCTGACGCGGTTTGTGTTCGCCGATCCTCGCGAGCGTCACCTGCGCAATGTGGTGGAGAGCTTCGCCGCCGACTTGCGCCGGCACATCGCCGACCTCCCCGCTCCCGGAGCCGACCTGCTGGGTCCTCAGCCGTGCATTCTGCGGCGGTTGCGCGGCAGCTACCGCTACGACCTGCTGCTGCGCACCGGCCACAGTGACATCATGCATCGCATTCTCGACCGGCTTCGCGGTGGCGGATCGCCTCGCCCTCAGGTCAAGACGTTTGTGGTGGATGTCGATCCGCTATCGCTTGCATAGCCGGGTCTCTTGACCTTGGCCTTACCCACAAGTATGCCGTTTTCGATCAGGCAGTTTCGCGTTTCGACGGGTCGCG
>JAGLWJ010000451.1 GCA_023133475.1 Phycisphaerae bacterium
TTCTCAATTCTCCATTCTCCATTCTCCATTTCTTTCGGCGGGTGGAACCCGCCCTACTTGGCCGACAACGCGCACAACCACAAAGAGGGCGACGATCCCCAAAACCAAACCAATCGACCAATGCACACCAAAGTGCGCCGACAACAAGTCGCCAAAGACAACCCCAGCCAAGGCGACAGTCACGGCGTAAGGCAGTTGGGTCCAGACGTGGCTTTCCAGCGTGCATCCGCTGGCGATGGCGGATAGCACAGTCGTGTCGCTGATCGGCGAGCAGTGGTCCCCGAAGATCGCACCAGCCAACACCCCGCCCACCGAGGCGTAAAACAAATCCAGTGCCCGGTCAGCCGGCAAGTCCGCCGCCAAACGAGCCGCCACCGTCACCACCACCGGGCACAGAATCCCCATGGTGCCCCACGAAGTGCCCGTGGCGAAAGACACCACCGCGGCACTAAGAAACACACACAGCGGCAACCAGGCAGCCTCGAAATTCGCTTCCATCAAATACCGTGTGGCGATCTCCCCCAAATGCAATGCCTGCGACGCACTCGACAACGCCCACGCCAACACCAGAATCACCAACGCCGGAACCACACGACGAACACCCCTCACCATCGCCCGAACCACGCCGACAAGGCTGATCGCACCAGCCGACAGGCTCAACACCAATGCCAGAGACACACTGGCGGTTGCCCCGTACAGAATGGACCCGTAGGCATCCGCGTTGGACAGCACATTGACGAAACTGCGCGGTTGGCCCGATTCAACCCCCACCCAACCGGTCCCAAAGAGGGTCCCCAAGGTCACTGTAATCAGGGCCAATATGGGTATGCCCGCCTGCCACCACCGCGACCCTCTATTCCCCGTCTCCGGCTCACTTATATCAACCCGGCCGGGTTCTGCCTGTTGCGATGCCTGCCGTTCCGCCTTCCGCATAGGCCCAAAGTCGCGCCCGCTGACGGCGATCAGCAACACCATCACAATCGCAAAGATGGCGTAGTAGCGGTGGGGAATGCTATAAAGAAATGCCTGCCAGGCGGTAACCCCTGCCAGGAAACCGGGCACCGAATCTCCTTGGGCCAGACCCTCCATCCCCACCTGAATAAAACCGATCTCCGCCCCAAGCCACGTGCCGACAAGCGCAATGGAAGCCACCGGGGCAGCCGTCGAATCCACAATGTAGGCAAGTTTGGCACGCGAGAGTTTCAATCGGTCGAAGATCGGCTGCATGGTTGGGCCGACGATCATGGTGTTGGCATAATCGTCGAAGAAGACCACCAAGCCTGCCGCCCAGGCGATGGCCTGCCCACCACGCCGGCTCGAAGCCCGACGGGCGATGACATCGACCAACGCACGGGTCCCACCGCCGGCTCCGATGATCCCCACCATGGCGGCTATGAGAGACGTAAAGAGCAGAATCTGGAGATGGCTGGTGTCTATCTCCGCCGCACCTGATCTGCCAAGCAGGGCACTGTCCCAAACGAAGGTCTGCAATGCGACGCGAACGGTGCCGACCACCGTGTTTGCCGTGCCGTAGCGTTGCTCGGGTGTCAGGCACGGCACGAGCATATACGAAGCCACCAAAACGCCCACCGCCAACGCAGGCATTACCCGGCGCGTGATCACCGCCAGCCCGATGGCTGACAAGGCTGGAAGCAGCACCCACAATCCATAGGTGTCGGGTGACTTGACCGTCGAATTACCGGTCGGCTGCGATGTGTCGGAAGAGCCCGCCAACGCCACCGCGGCAGCCAAAGCGACAATGGCGGTAAACACCACGATGGTCAAATCAGGTTTGCCCTTGCCGGGGCGTAGCATCGCCATGGGACCTCCGTAGGCTGGTCTTGTAGGGCGGGTTTCACCCGCCTTCCTGGGCGCCCCGCGGCGGGTGAAACCCGCCCTACTGGTGGGCTGCGCCCATCCTACGCCTCTCCACGGGCGCAAGACGCATTTGACTTATAGGTTTGCTCGTTCGCCCCGTCAAACAGGTGCGACCGTTCCTGGTAGCGTCGGGCGTCCACCACTCTGAACCCGAATCGCATCCAAACTCAAAGCGCAAGCGAGGGAATTGTGGGTGAAACCCACACTACAACTGTGATTACGCCGTTTTCTCAGTTTTTCACGCTCTATTTTTTATGAACGCAGAGACGCAGAGAGCGCAGAGAAGAAGGAAGAGAGTGCACCCAACGACAATGTCTCCCCTCCCCCATTTTCCATTTTCCATTTTCTCCATTCTCCATTCGATGTGATTGCCCTGCAACTCCCATTCATCTTGATGAATAGCTCGTGACAATCTCCACGTGAACGGTTATGATGACAAACGCGTGCAATCGCAGGACTGCACGATATGAGGAGAAAGCGGCACGATGATTTCGAACGTAATGACGAGACATTGACGTTTCAGGAGCACCCTAATATGGCAGTGCTAGTGCCGTTTTCGATCAGACAGTTTCGCGTTTCGACGGGTCGCGCTAGGCC
>JAGLWJ010000452.1 GCA_023133475.1 Phycisphaerae bacterium
GAGACGCAGAGAGCGCAGAGAAGAACGAGAAGAGCGAGAAGAAATGAGGGCAAAGGGGGAAGAGTCGAAACTGGGCAACGCCGCCAACCCCACATTTTCCATTTTTCATTTTCCATTTTTCATTTTCAGAATTGCTCTTACCGGACTGGCGTCGAAACCGACCAGCTTTAGCGGTAAGGCGATCAGTTCGTAGATTCCCTCGGGAACACCTTCGAGCTGTAACCCCTCCAGAGTGGCTATTGCGTAACGCAGAATCCGGCGGTGCACGGGCAGGGTGTCGGCAGTGTAGAGATCAACGCTGGGTGTGTCGATACCCACCAAGCGTACCTTCCGGCGGTGAAGCCAGTCTATCGTCTCGGGGGCCAGGGCGGCGAAATCCTTATTGAATGTGGTGGGGTCGGGATACGTGCCCGTGGCAAACAAGACCCGCGTAGCCTGAATGGGTGTCCGCACCAGTTCCGGGGTGATGCAACCGCCAGGCTCGACCGCGATATGGACCACCTGACAAAGGCCTAAGTAGTCTTCGAGATTCTGCTGATCGATGGGCTTCGCCTCGCGCCCGAGATGACTCGGGGCATCGGCATGGGCACCCAAATGAACCGTCGCGTGCAATGCCGAGGCGGTCACCGGGTCGCCGGCTGCGATGTCCGCGAGAACCTCCCGCCTCAATGGAACGTCCCCAGGCCAAACCGCCAGCGATTCGGTAATTGGAGGGCTAATATCGTAGATCATCGGCATACATAATCCTTCTGTAAAAGCTGCTCGTACAGTGTAGCACGCGGAAAATGGAAAATGGAAAATGAAAAATGGAAAATGTGGGGTTGGCGGCGTTGCCCAGTTTCGACTCTTCCCCCTTTGCCCTCATCTCTTCTCGCTCTTCTCTGCGCTCTCTGCGTCTCTGCGTTCATGAAAAGTCCGGGTTAGCGGCGGGTGGAACCCGCCCTACATCCGTTCTCCATTCTCCGCATGCGGTGAATTAGATGCAATTGCGCTGTAGTGTTAAGTTGCCCGGCAATGCAGACGATTTGTACAACACTAGGATAACAGCCACTTGTCGGCGGTTCGGGGTGGTTTGCGCACTTTCCGACGGAATGCCCGCAAGGCAAGGAGTTTGGATATGAATATCTGCAACGAGTGCACACATCAGCCCACGGTTTTGTGCGTGGACGACGAACCGTATGTGCTCAAAGCCCTGGAGCGTGAACTGCAACGTTATGGGTGCCGGGTGCTGGTGGCGGACAACGGCGCCGATGCACTTGAACTGCTGCAAGAGCAGCGTATCGAAGTTTTGATCTGCGACTACGCCATGCCGCAGATGCGCGGTACGGAGGTGCTGGAACGGGCCAAGACCGTTTCGCCGGAAACGAAGCGCGTCCTGCTCAGCGCTCACGGTTGTGATCCGGACGTAGCCATCCCCGCCGTCAACGAAGGGGAGATTTATCGGCTACTGCTCAAACCCTGGGAAGAGGAAGAAATCCGATGCGTAGTTGCCGACGCCCTGGGGTCTGAACCGCCCGAGTGGCAACAGAGGCAGGCACGGGTGCGGGAGCGGCTTGGCGGTTGATGCCGGGGTGCACACGGAACGTCACACATGAGCGAAATACCGGTCGTTATTGCGGATGACGATCCCGACCTGGTCAGGTTGCTTGGCAAACACCTGGGCAAGGCCGGTTATACCGTGTTGAAGTGTGGCAATGGCAAGGAGGCTTTTGATCTGGTTGCAGAGCACAAGGCGGTGCTTCTTCTGGCTGACTGGGAGATGCCCGGTCTGACCGGTGTGGAACTGTGCCGCAGAATCCGCGAGTCGCAACTCGACAACGCGGTGTACATCATCCTGTTAACGGCTAATGGACGGCAAGATCACCTCGTCGCCGGGCTTGAATCCGGTGCCGACGACTATCTGGTCAAACCGGCCCACCCGGCGGAATTGTTGGCACGGGTTCGGGCCGGCGAACGCGTGCTGCGGTTGTGGCTTCAGAAAGAGCAACGCTTGGAGGAACTTAAAGAATCGCAGCAGATGTTGTCCGATAGCGAGAAGCGTCTGCAAACCATCCTGGATACGATTCAAGCCGGGATCATGGTTATCGACGCCGAGAGTCACAGAATCGTCGATGCCAATCCCGCCGCGGTGGCAATGATCGAGGCTCCCAAAGAGCAGATTATCGGTCGGGTGTGCCACGATTGCATCTGCCCGGCTGAGGTGGGGCGTTGCCCGATCACCGATCTCGGGCAGGAAGTGGACAACTCCGAGCGGGTGCTGGTGAAGGCGGATGGCAAAACCGTCGCAATTCTCAAGACAGTGGTTCCGGTAATGCTCAACGGCCACAAGTATCTGCTGGACAGCTTCGTGGACATCAGCAAGCGTAAGGAGGCGGAGGAGAAACTGAACGAGAGCAACGCGATGATGGTCGAGGCTTTGGAACGTGAGAAACACCTCTCCCGCAAGCTCGAAATCACCATGGAAGAGTTGGAGACCGCCCAGCGGCAACTGGTTGACGCTTCCCGTCAAGCGGGGATGGCGGAGGTGGCCACCGGGGTCCTGCACAATGTCGGAAATGTGTTGAATAGTGTCAACGTTTCAGCCCACCTGCTGGTCAACACGATCGGGCAGTCCAAGGTGGCGGGCTTATCCAAGGCGGTGGCTTTGATGAACGAGCACTCCGCCGACCTGGGGGGTTTTCTGACCACCGATTCCAAAGGCAGGAAGCTGCCCGGATATCTGAGCCAACTTGCCGGCCACCTGGTCGACGAACGGTCCACCCTTCTGGAGGAACTGAAATTACTTACTCGTGACGTGGAGCACATCAAAACCATCGTGAACCAGCAGCAGGATTATGCCACGATGTCGGGCATGATCGAGTCGTTTTTTGTGGCTGAGGTGGTGGATGATGCGTTGAGTATGGGCAACGCGGTTTTCGCGCGTCACGGGATCGAGGTTATTCGACATTACGACGAAGTTCCCCGAGTTTCGGGCGACCGGCAAAAACTGCTGCAAATTCTTGTCAACCTGGTCAGAAACGCCAACCACTCATTGCGAGACGGCAGCACGTCCGGTAGATGCTTGACCGCCCGAGTCACAAAACATGGAGAAGACCGTTTGCGAATTGAGGTCCGGGACACCGGCGTGGGCATTCCCCAGGAGAACATGGGCCGCATCTTCACGCATGGGTTTACGACCAAAAAGAACGGGCACGGGTTCGGACTGCACAACAGTGCACTGGCTGCCAGGGAAATGGGCGGCTCGTTGACCGCCCACAGTGACGGCCCCAACCGGGGTGCAACCTTCACGCTCGAACTACCGCTACACGCGGTGGAGGCAACGAAACACGCTTACGGCACAGTAAAGTAACTGAAATGGCCCGAGAAAGAAAGGAAGAAAACATGGTGCAACAAAACACAATCTTGAGGATTCCGGCAAAGGGGTTATGCACAGCTATGGCACTGGCCATCTGTGTCACAGGGTCGGCTTTTGGAGCCGATCTTGCCCAGGTCAAGGAATGCGGCACCTTACGGCATCTCGGTGTGCCATATGCCAACTTCGTGACCGGCAGCGGTGACGGAATGGACGTGGAACTGATGAAACTCTTCGCCAAGCACCTCGGCGTGGAGTATCAGTACGTCCAGACCAGTTGGGGGAATGTGATCGGGGATCTGTCGGGTAAGAAGGTGAAACCCGTCGGCGAAGAGGTGGAGGTTCTCGGAGAGGTTCCCGTTCGCGGCGATATTATCGCCAACGGCCTGACCATTCTGCCCTGGCGGCAGAAGGTGGTGGACTACTCCGAGCCGATCTTCCCGACGCAGGTTTGGCTGATCGCTCGGGCCGACTCGCCCATGAAACCGATCAAGCCTAGTGGCGACATCCAACGTGACATCGCGGCGGTCAAAGCCCTGCTCAAAGGGCGCAGCGTTCTGACAAAGCCCAAAACCTGCCTCGATCCCTCTCTCCATGGGCTGGAGGAGGCTGGTGCGGTGGTCAAGCTGTTCGAGGGGGCGCTTAACGACTTTGCTCCCGCGGTGATCAACCGTGATGCGGAATCGACCATCCTGGACGTTCCCGATGCCCTGATCGCGTTGGAGAAATGGCCTGGTCAGATCAAGGTAATAGGGCCTATTTCGCCCTTGCAAGGTATGGGTTGTGGGTTTGCCAAGACATCCCCGCAATTGCGCCAGGCTTTTAACCGCTTTCTTGACCAATGCAAAAAGGATGGGACTTACCTGCGTCTGGTGCGGAAGTATTACCCGGCGGTATTTGCCTATTACCCCGAGTTCTTTAAGGGCCAGGTGTAGGGCGGGTTTTACCCGCCGGCGGGTGGAACCCGCCCTACGGAAACACATATTTCCAGGACAGAGCCCGTGGAAATGAGCAACAAGCTGCCGGCTAAACTGACCCGCAAGCAGAACCTTGCCACGATCGTGGCGGGTGTGGTTCTGATCGGGTTTGTCGGCTTCCTGTTGTTCGCCAACTACCGCTCGCAGATTGATCTCCAAAAAACAGCGGTGGACCGACTGCAACTCGAAACCGAAGAGCACGCCACGACCATAAGCCACTTCTTCACCGAGCGCAAGGACGACATGAGGAACCTGGCCGCCGGCAGGTCGATTTCGGTCTTCTTCGAGAACAAGGCGTTGGGCATGTCGATGCGGTACGGGCTGGGAGCCAGCCTGTTGTCCATCGCCGAGCGGTTTAACCGGCTCATCGAGGATAAGAGGCTGGGCGACGACAAGATTTACACGCGGGTCACATTCATAGGGGAGGATGGTCAGCTGCTGGTGGATACCGATTCGCAAGACTCCTCCCACCCAGCCGTTCCGCGAAATTGGGGGTTGTTGCTCACTCCGGGCGTCGCAGACGCTGCCATCATGACCGAGCATGGGGAAGGGGGTGACCGGTTGCTGGCCTGCGTGCCGTACTTCTTCAAAAACCGCCATGCCGGGCAGATCATCGCGTGGATCAACCCGCGGATCATCACCGGGCACCTGCTCAGGATGGATGCTTCGGTTGGGCGATTCGATACTCTGGTTTGCCCGAGAAATCACCCTTACCTGTTGGACGAGACGCGGACGCGGTGCTCCTCGAGCCTGCCCGACCTGGCTAACGTACAAGCGGGAATGCCGCTGATGTTCGAGTCGGTGTGGCAGGATGGAAACAAGACCTCGCTGCTCGCGGCGCGTACGCCCGTGAAAGGCAGCTCGCTTTCCCTGATCCACGTGGTGCCTTCTTCGCAAGTGCTGGGGCGAACCGCCCCATGGCACCTGCTTGCGGCGATGGCGGCGCTATCGGCGGTGGTGCTGGGCGGAGTGGCGTTGGGTTTCCGCATCAACACCCGCAACCTAGTTCTCCAGACTCGCCTCGATGAGACGTCGCGGAGGCAACAGGAGGTCGAAGCGATTAACCGGAAGCTTCACCAGGAGATCGCCGAGCGGAAGCAGGCACAAAAGGAACTGGCCAAACACCGCGATCACCTGGAAAAGCTGGTCAAGGAGCGAACGGTGAAGCTGGAGAAGACCCACAAGGAATTGCTGGAGGTCTCCCGCCACGCGGGCATGGCGGAAATCGCCACCGGTGTTCTGCACAATGTGGGGAACGTGCTTAACAGTGTCAATGTCTCCGCCACGGTGGTGGTGGACAAACTGCGCGACTCGCGGGCGCCCTTTGTGAGTAAAGTGGCCGACTTGATGCGCGAGCATGCCGACGACCTGGGAACCTTCATAACCACCGATAAAAAAGGGAAGCAGCTACCAGGCTACCTGGGCAACCTGGCGGAGCATCTGGTGGAGGAACAGGTGGCCACGCTTGCCGAGTTGGAGTCACTCACGCAGAGCATCGAGCGCGTCAAGGAGATCGTGCGCACGCAGCAGGAGTACGCCGGGTGGTCCGGAGTGGTCGAGTCGGTTTCGCTGACCGAGCTGGCAGACGCCGCCCTGGAGATGAGTGCAGCCTCGTTCGATCAGCACGAGATCGAGGTGGTGCGTGACTACGCCGATGTGGCTCCGATTGCGGTTGAGAAGCAAAAGACACTGCAAATCCTGCTCAACCTGGTGAAAAACGCCCGGGACGCTCTGCTTCAGCAGGGTGGGTCGGGGCTTTGTTTAAGGGTGCGGGTCGCCCCCGGCGGGAAGGGTCGGATACGAACCGAAGTGTTCGACAACGGTGTTGGAATCGGGAGAGAGAACCTGCAGCGCATCTTCTCCCACGGGTTTACCACCAAGAAAGACGGGCACGGGTTCGGCTTGCACAGCAGCGCACTGACCGCCAAGGAACTGGGGGGTTCCCTGGTGGCCGATAGCGACGGCCCCGGGAAGGGGGCGACCTTCACACTCGAACTGCCCATCTCGCGGGCGGAGGCAACTCAATGAGCAACAACACTGACAACACCAACCGGCGGATTCTGGTGATCGACGACAACCAGGCCATCCACAACGACTTCCGCAAGATTCTCTGCGAGCGTGGGGGGGCAAAATCCGCTCTTGATGACGTTGAGACGGAGCTTTTCGGTGACGCGGTTGGCGGTGCGAAATCCGGCGAAGCGTTCGAGATCGAGTCGGCCTTCCAGGGGCAGGAAGGGCTCGACATGGTTCGCAAAGCCCTTCAGGAAGGGCGCCCTTATGCGATGGCATTTGTCGATATGCGCATGCCCCCGGGATGGGACGGCATCGAGACGGTCACACACATCTGGGAGGAGGACCCCAACCTTCAGGTGGTGTTCTGCACCGCATATTCGGACTACTCGTGGGACGAAATGGTCAAGACGCTAAGCCGCACCGCCCAGTGGCTGATTCTCAAGAAACCGTTCGACAACGTCGAAGCCAGCCAACTGGCATCGGCGCTGACCGAGAAGTGGAACCTCGCCAAACAGGCACGTTGCAAGATGGGCGAACTGGAACAGGCGGTCGAGCAGCGCACGCGAGAAATCGAAGAACAAAAGGACTACCTTCAAGACGCCTTGGCCCGCTTGCACGAGGCCCATGCCCAACTGCTCCAGGCCGACAAAATGGCATCGATCGGGCAACTGGCCGCCGGGGTGGCACACGAGATCAACAACCCCGTCGGATTCATCTCCAGCAATCTGAACTCGTTGGGGCAGTACGTGGACGATGTCAAACGTGTGCTGGGGGCATATGAGGAGTTGGCCCGCGAGCTTGACGAAGGGCAATCGGAGGCCCGGGGCAAGGCAGAGCAAATCCGCGATCTTTGCCGGGAGGTGGATATGGAGTACCTGATGTCGGACGTAAGCGATCTGATCTCCGAATCGGCGGAGGGTGCCCAGCGAGTCCGCCAGATCGTCGCCGACCTGCGGGACTTCTCGCACGTGGACTCCCCGGACGTTCGCGAGGAGGACATCAACAGCCTGATGGACAAGACCGTCAATGTGGCCTGGAACGAACTGAAGTACAAAACCGAGGTGGTGCGCGAATACGGGGACATACCGGCTATTTCATGCTACGGCGGCAAGATCGGTCAGGTGTTTTTGAACCTGCTGGTCAACGCCGCCCACGCCATCAAGAAGCACGGAACCATCACGATTCGTAGCGGCGCCGACGACGAGCAGGTCTGGATCGAGGTGTCCGACAGCGGATGCGGGATTCCTCCGGAGAACCTCAAGCGTATCTTCGATCCGTTCTTCACCACCAAGGACGTCGGCAAAGGGACCGGGATGGGCCTGCATCTGGCTTACAAGATCATCGAAGCCCACCAGGGGCGGATCAAGGTGGAGAGCACCGTCGACAAGGGCACCACGTTTCGGATCGAGCTGCCCATCGCGGGGCCACCGGAAGTGAAGGAGACTCAGAATGTCTCAGTCGCATGATCCACGCCCGCGAGTTCTGATCGTGGACGACGAGGAGAACATTCTGGCTGCTTTGCGCCGCTTGCTGAGGCGCGAACCGTATGAGCTGATCAGTGCAACATCCGCCCAAGAGGCGCTGCGGATGATGCAAAGCGAACCGGCTCAATTGGTCATCACCGACTATCGCATGCCGGGGATGACCGGAACCGAGTTGCTGCACGAAATCCAGCGTCACTGGCCTGAGACCATCCGCATCGTCCTGAGCGGATACTCGGAGGTGAAGGCCATTATCTCTGCCATCAATGAAGGGGCGGTCTACAAGTTCTTCGCCAAACCATGGAACGATGAAGAGGTTAAACTTCACGTCCGGCGGGCGCTGGAGCAATTCGCGCTTCAGGCTGACAACAAGCGAATGACCCGAGAGATATCTCAACAGAACGAGCAACTGCGCAAGCTCAACCAGTTGCTCGACCAGCGTGCCACCGATGCCGGCATAGGGCAAACCTGCGCCCAGGAGTTTCTTGAAACCATCGATGCGGGAGTGTTGACCATCGACTCCGGCGGGCTTATCGTCGGTGCCAATCTCCGGTCCGCGGAGCTACTATCCAAAGAACAGGCCGGGTTCATCGGCGTAGCCGCCAAATCCGCACTCCCCGAACCACTGCACAACATGCTGCACCGGGCGGGGGCATTCAACGCCGGCGGGGCTTGCGGGCGCATCGAGCACGGGGAACGCAACCTCCAATGGCGCACCCGAGCACTTGAAATCAACGGGGAGTGTCGTGGAACCGTAATTACCATCTGGGAGGAAGTCGCATGTCAACTAACGTGAAAAGCCTGGCGCTAATCGACCAGATCGAGAACCTGCCACCGCTTCCGAACATCGTGCAGCGTATCCTGGAAATTACCGAATCCGGCACCTCATCCGCGCGAGACGTAGCCAGGGTGCTGGGCGAGGACCAGATCATCGCCGCCAAGATTCTGCGGGTGGCCAATTCCCCCTTCTTCGGTGTACAGCGTAGGGTGACGCAAATCAGCCGCGCGGTGGTGGTGTTAGGCTCGATCGCAGTGCGCAACCTGGTCATCGGGGTCTGCACGCGGGAGACGCTGGCGGCGCCCGGGCAGCAACAACCCGACCACGCCCTCCTGTGGCGTCACTCGATCGCCGTTGCCGCTGCCTGCGATCTCATTGCCCGCCGTATCGGTTATGACCCACCGGAAGAAGCCTTCGTCGCAGGGCTGTTGCACGATATTGGGCAATTGGCCATGGTTACCTTTCAGCCGGAAGCATTTCGGTCGGTGCTGGTGGGCTATGATGCAAGCGAGCATTTTGTTCAACTCGAACAGTCTTACTGGGGACAAGACCATACGCAGGTGGGGGCGAAAATCCTGGAGAACTGGAAACTACCCGATGTCCTCTGCCGGGTTGTCAGGGAGCATCACCGGCAAGCAATCCAGGGAACCGACGATCACGCTCGCTTGCTCGCGCTGGTGATGCTCGGTGACGTGCTCGCCCACGCCGTGGGGGTGGGGTTCGATGTGTCGGCCAGGGACTCGCGGCGTGCACGGGCTTGCGCAAGGTTTTTGAAGATGGCGGATTCACAGCAGGCGCCCGTGCTGGCCAGTTTGCAGCTTCGCATCCAGGAAACCATGCAGATGTTCGATGTCGCGGACGCCCGGATGGCTGAACCTGAAAGACCTCCCTCCAAGCGGGCGGTCTGGGTATCCGACGACAAGGCAGAACCCAACGAGGTAGGCCTATTGCTGCTGGAGCGTTGCGGCTATGAGGCCCAAAGCGTCACGTCAACCACGCAGGCCGACGACTTGTCGCACGATGACTTGATAATAATCGATCATCCAAAGGGGGCATCCCCGGCGACAGAGTTGGCTCGGGAGCTGGCTGAAGATGGTTTTGGCAAGGTGGTGGTGCTGGGCGAGGTTCCCGAGGGGATGTCTTCGCGGCAACGCGACAGTAAGACCGGAGTGTGCATAATACCTCGACTTTTTACCGTATTTGACATCAAGTGGGCCGAGAGGAAAGTGCAACAATGAGTCACGCGGTTCTGGTCATTGATGACGAGCAGCATATTCTGCGTTCGCTCAAACGCCTGCTGCACCGGGACGGGTATGAGATACACCTTGCCGACAACGGCAACGCGGCGTTGGAAATTATGGCTGACACGGAGATCGCAGTCATCATTTGCGACCAGCGCATGCCGGGGATGCCCGGAGCCGAGGTGCTGGCAGAGTCGGTCAAGCTCCGCCCGGATGCGTTTCGCATCACCTTGACGGGATACACCGATATGGAGTCGGCACAGAAGTCGATCAACAAGGGGTGCGTCAACCATTTCCTGCTCAAGCCGTGGGACGATGAGCACCTGCGCGAGGTGGTTCGCAACGGTGTCAAGGCGTATCAGTTGATCCAGGACAACCGCCGGCTCGAGAAGCTGACTCGCGAGCAGAAGGCCAAACTCGAGCAGTGGAACAAGCGACTCGAGGAGCAGGTTCGCCGGCGCACGGAAGAACTTGAGGCTCGGAACCGGCAACTGCTTGACCTTCGGCAGCGTGTCGAGCAATCGTTGCGTGACACGGTTGGGGTGCTGGCGGGACTGATGGAGGCCCACGACCCCAACGCGGGCCTGCACTCCAAGCGGGTGGCTGACTTCGCCTCCGCCCTGGGGCTCCAACTGGTGCTTGCCGACCAGGAGTTGCGTGACCTGGAGTTCGCCGCTCGCCTTCATGATATCGGTAAGCTATCCAAGCTCCATGCCCGCGACGTGCAGCAATCACGACCGGCGCATGGTGTGCGGGAGACCAACTCCCGCCGCTACTGCGAATCCGGAAGTGCCATCCTCTCGCACGTGGCGGGGTTCGAGAACGTTGCCCAATACGTTCTACATCAGCACGAGCATTATGACGGCAGCGGGTTCCCCGAGCACCTGAAAGAGGATGAGATTCCTCTGGCCTCCCGCATCATTGCCGTAGTCAATGCCTACGATGAGGCGGTCTACACCTCTGCTCGCCCTACCGACCCCAGGCACGGCGTAGGGCGGAAGCTATTGGTTGAGGACAAGAGCAAGCAGTTCGATCCGGACCTGGTAAAGCTGTTTCTAAGTTATCTTGACAAGGGCGAGGCAAAAGCGAAGTCCGCCGATGAGGTGGAACTATCCCCCAGGCAGTTGACGCCGGGGATGACTCTCTCGCGCGCAGTTTGCAACACGGAAGGCGTGCTTCTGATCAAACCGGGAGTAACCCTGACTCGCGAGTTGATCGAACACATTCGTGAGTTGAACCACCACGATCCTTTGCTCAACAGTGTGTTCGTGAAGTGCACGCCAGACTCGACCGTCGCCGTGGATGACAGTAAGAAGCCGCAGGCCCCTCGCCGTGAGGAAACAAACAAACCCGCAAGTGACGCCGGTCGCCTTCCGGTGGACCACGATGAACAGCCCGCGATGGCAGAGGGTTTGTCTTGTTCCGGCACTGCCACCGCGTGTGCGCGCATTAATGGGTTAATTGTCGATGATTCTAACCTGATGCGTCGTGCCTTGGCTCGTGAATTTCACCGGGCGGGTTTTATCGGCACCACTACCGGCGACGGATGGGAAGCGTTGAACCTGGTTTACCGGGGGCATTTCGACGTGGCTCTCATTGACCTGGCGATGCCGACGATGTCCGGGACGGAGCTTGTCAGGCGTTTGCGGGAAATTGCCCCGCAATTGCCGTGCATCATCGTCACGGGCAATGCCACCAAAGACGATGTTGTGCACCTCAGCAAGTCACCGAACGTGGCGGGAATTCTGACCAAACCGTGGGATTACGACAGACTGGTTTCCACCGTCACCGCCGCCGTCAAACATTGAGAATTGAGAATGAAGACACCGTAGGGCGGGTTCCACCCGCCACGCTGGACTCCTAATATGACAGCGCTAGTCCCGTTTTCGGCGAGACAGTTTCGCGTCTCGACGGGTCGCGCTAGGCCCGGCATTTATGCCGGGTGAGACGGCCGAACGAAGAATCCCCCCCGTTCCGCCCCGCCGCCGAAGGCGGCGGGGCGGAACGGGGGGGCAAAGGCAACCACTCCA
>JAGLWJ010000453.1 GCA_023133475.1 Phycisphaerae bacterium
TTGGTGGTTGTTCCAGGCGTATTGGCGCGGGCTTTGTCCGTGCCACCCGTTGCCCTGCCCACCCGCCCGCAGCGAAAAGATGTGCCGCCGCAAAGATCAGCTACCGCCTTCGCATCCTTCGTGGACACGGCTTGATTGCGAAGCTACCCCACACCCGACGTTACCGAACAACCGCCAGAGGTCGCGAGATCGCTACAGCCAGCATCGTGAGTCAAAAGATTACAGTCGAACAACTTACGCGAGCAGCCGCATGATGAATGCAAAACAAATTCAACATCTTGAACGTTAGTAATATAGTGCACCCGAGCAGACTCCATCGAGTCAAACCGACCATTCTCCAAATCCGTGATCACTTGCCGCTTGAAACTGATGCTGTACTTCTGGATTGTCTGACGCTTCATGCCGTTTTCCTGAAAAGGGACATCACTCATAACAGTGACAACCTATTCCAGGACAAGACAAGCACCAACGACGAAGCCCACGGCGACAGCGAGACACCTACGGTCCCTCAAGCTTGGCGTTTGAGTGCGCCCAGCGGCGCGGAACCAGGATTCACCATGTGTTTGCTATCTCACCTCGAAGATATCGGAGACGCCGTAGCGCGACGCATGATGCACTGGAAGGTGCCGACCCGCCGCACGACGCTGGGCTTCAATGGCAAGTTCCGGGTGATTGTTATCGTGACTCAAATGCGCTACGGCGAGCCATTGGAGCCGCCGACCGTGGCGAGCAACGAGTTCGGCTGCCTCGTGATTGGACAGGTGCCCGCCCGGGCCTCGGACACGCGCCTTAAGAAAAGCGGGATAACGCCCGGTGTCGAGCAACTCCGGTTCGTAGTTGCTCTCCAGATACGCTGCGTCCAGTGACTCGATCAACTCGCCAAGCCCACGGAAGGGGTGCCCCAGGTCGGTCAGAATCCCGAGTCGCTTGCCTTCCGCCTCGACGACGAACACGGCACCGTCAGCGGCGTCGTGCGGAGTCTTGAGCGTATGAACGCGAACCCGGCCCAACGTCAGCGTTTCGCCCGGGTTGAAGTGACGTACTTTCCGCAGCGCTCCAATGGCGTGCGAGCTGGCGCCGTAGGTCGGGCGCGACATGTAGATCTCCAGCCCAAGTCGACGCTGATACACGCCGGCGCAGCGAACATGATCTGAATGGTCGTGGGAAACCAACACAGCGTCCACGTCACGAATCTCGCGGTCCCGGAGCCGCATTCGGGCGGTAGCCTGCTTCGCGCTGATGCCGGCGTCGAAGAGCAACCGAACCCCAAGCGCTTCGACGTACACGGCATTGCCGTTGGAGCCCGAGTTCAGGGAAAAGGTCAACATGGTCAGCCCCCGCTTTTGAGAGTGTAGCGTACACCGTATGCCCGGCAAGATGCGGCAGGAGTCGGCCTGGAGCAGACTCCCAGGCAACCCCGAGCAAGCGGCTGAATGGCGGGCGCCATCGGCTGCCGTGGAGCCAGATCGCTGAGCGCCGGCAAGGCGACGAGCAGAGAAAGTGCAATTATCAGGAAGGCTGAAGAGCGTGGGGCGCCAGGGCGAGCGTCCATGCGAGCGCAAGAACGGCCAGGGCACTCATTCCCAACAAGAATTGGACTCGCGCTGCGAGCACCACACGGTCGCCCAGCTTTCCGTAGAGTGCGCCCAGCAACACGCCGGAGAGGAAGCCTGTCACGTGGGCAAGGACGTCCGTTCGCGCCCCACCTGTGCCGAGGTAGCCCAACAGGACAACGCCCCCCACGAGCGGTGCCCAGCGCGCGAGTCTGGGTGCTTGCATGTGCCGCTGTCGCTTCCATGCATACGCCGCCACGATGCCCAGTGCTGCGAAGACCGCTGTGGAAGCTCCGACGGAGGTGTGACCCGGCTGGCGGATCCAGGCGTTGAGCAGGTTGCCCGCCGCCCCTGCGATCAGGATGCTGACCCACGCCAAACCAGAGCCAAGTAGCTGGCCTGCGAATAACCCGATCAGGCCGCCGATCACGATGTTGGCAACCAGATGGGGCAGGTCAACATGCAGGCTGAGAGCGGTTGCCGCACGCCACCACTGACCTTGTCGAATCAGGCCAGCGTGTGTCTTTCCGGCTATAAACCAGTCGAAACCGAACATGTCCTGGTGCTCGATAATGGCAACGAGCAGCAACACCGCAGCATAGCCCACCACACCGCCCCAGCCGCCGGCTCGTTGAGGAAGTGTTGCGGCGACGGTTGGCCAATCACGATTCTCCTGGGCGTAAGCATCGAGTTCTGCCCGGGCCCGCGCCGCATCCGGGGCTGCCACGACCAGTGTACGTTCACCGGCCTTCTCGCGGACTTCGTAGCCGATGCCCGCGGCTTCGAGCACCAGCGCGCGCGAGCGGCAGTCCTTCTTAGTGCCCGAATGGTAAACCGCTTCCACTGGCTGCTGCCGAATCTCCATACCTGATCATTGTATCCATGATGACGAATTGCGGCAGTTCTTGGGGTATCCGAAGCCCTGCTTGCCCTGATGCGGCCTGCTTGACTAAGATCATGGTCGGAGATTCGTCAAATGTGGAACCCGAACCGATGGCTGCATGCGGAGAATCGCTCGATCGAGCGCTTGCGTTGACCGATGTCGAAGGACCGTTCCGGAGCAAAGACGGGTTTGAAAGGCGGCGCCTCCGATGCCGTGCAGAGGTCGCCCCCCGTCGTGGCGTCGGCCGACGACAGCGCGAAGCTTGTGATCGACGTTCATATTGACAAGCCGGGTGTTCCGCGGGCCGCGTTCTATATCATGCTAATCGCCTGTGTGGCGGGGACAGTGTCCGTCATCCTGGTGCCCGGGGGGTTGTCCGGCGCGGCGGATCGCGCTAGGCCCGGCATTTATGCCGGGTGAGAAGGCCGAACGAAGAATC
>JAGLWJ010000454.1 GCA_023133475.1 Phycisphaerae bacterium
TTGCCCGATGACTTTTCGAGGTGGCTCTTGACCCTGTTTCGCGCCGCACGTTTTCGCGTAGCGTATACATGGCCGGCCGGCCGTGGGGGGACGCGAATTGCATCATGTATTCGCGTCCCCCACCGCTAAAGCAGTGAGCCACCCATGTATCGGTCCCCCACCAAACGCCCCTATGGTTCACAGGCGTCCGGCACACCGTTCGTGTTCAGGTCTCCGCACTCGATGACAGCACACTCCATGCCTGCACCCGCCCAGCAGCCGACTACCGTGTCGGCACACTCATCAGATGACATATCATCCGCGCACCCGCCGCCAGGGAAGCAACAGGCGCCGGTAAGTGGGCAAAGGTCGAACTCGCAGACGGTGCCGTTGCCGGCGTAGTCGCCCCACACCGCATCGCAATCGTTTTTAGTCAGGACTTGACAGTTATCGTTCAAGTCGCAGCAAGCACCGGCACAGGGGCTGGGAGTGCAGCGCACGCCGTTCTGCCAAGTGAAGGTGAAACCGTCCACCGGGCAATCCTCCTCCAGCAGTTCCAGGCAATAATTGCCGGCACAACACGCCCCGTAGACTGGGCAAGGAGGTATGTCGGCACAGGCGGTCCCGTTGCCGTAATACTCGCCGTCGGTGGCGTTGCACTCGTATTCGCTGACTTTGTGACAAGTGCCGTCATACTCACAGCAGGCTCCGGTCGTGCTCATGTCCGGGCAAATCCCGTCTTCCAGCGGGCACAGACCGGCAAAACAGTGGTAGCCCCGGCACCAGTCGCCCTGGCACTCATACTCGGCCCACCCATCGAAGCACGTCTCATCCATACAGCACGACCCGAGCGGAGTGCAGAGTTCCGCAGTGCACATGGGGGCGTCCGGTTGCCACAGGGCATCGAGGAAAGCCTCGCATTCGTCTTCGGTCAGGTTCTCCTCGCACGTTCCGTCGTACAGGCAGCACGGTGCTCTTGTATATCGACAGGGGTCACCAGAACATTGCCCCTGGCCATAGACCACTTGGAAGTCCGCGAAATCAAGCAGGTCTATCGTGCCGTTGGTATCGAAATCAAAGCTGTCCAGGCAATACTGCACCGGGTGGAAAGCCGGCTCCCCGTTAGTGCAGACTATCCCATTACTATCGCAGAAGCACTCATCCAAACACTCGTTGCCTAGCGGAGCGTAGAGGCCTGTGGTGTTACAGAGCAGTCCATTGCTATCGCAGCCGCACACATCGACGCAGGTCTTCTCGTCGGGGAAATCCAGTGGTCCGTTACCATAGGAAAGGCACGTCTGAAACTCGGCAAAATCCTCGCTGTCCACAATGCCGTCGGCGTTGGAGTCCGCCATCATCCAAATACCGGACGAGTTGACCATTCCCAAATACAACCCGCCCAAATGGTCGCAGACCATCTCAGGGTATAGAGTGCAGGCTTCGCCGAAGCAACACGCCCCCACCGGCAGAGGGCAAACAACACCCTCGCACAGCGACTTCTCGAAGGTGAACTGCCCATCCTGGGCAGCACAGTCAGCCTTAGTCAATTCGACACAGGTGGTGCCCAGGCAGCAGGCACCGGTGGGCGGTTCCAGGCAGATGCGCTGCTCGTAAGCGCCGCGACTGCCGCCGCTGATCGTGGTAACGGAAAGTGACTCGGCGATTTCCGAGCAAGGCTTATCGGCGTAGTTCTGCCCGAAGCGGCCTGCGATGATCCCGAACTCGGGCTGGGGGACCGGATAGTTGCGGTTATCCCGGCCGAACTTGATGATGTCCGCCGGATCGGTGACGTACCACGCCACCCCGATGGCATATCTCCCTCCCGCTTCCAACACGATCTCTTCGATGTCCGGAGACGAGTAGACCACCACCTCGTCACTGCCCCCGACCCGGCGGGTATCGGACCAGATTCGCTCATATTGGCCTGTGGTGTACGTGCAATCGGAGACGCACTTGTACACGTAAAAGCACAAGGTGGTGTCCACCCCGGGAACACGCAGGGGCATCTTGAACTTGCACAGAACCCGGTCCGGGCCGTCGGGGTCTATGGTGTAGACGTTGCCGCGGAAACCGTTTTCCTCTTCGTTCTCGGTCAAATACTCAGCCACGGTAACACACGGGCACACCGTGCGCAGATCGGAGGTGCCCTCTGACACCCCCTCGGGCAACCCATCCTCCCCGAACAGCAGCGGAGCGGAGGCGAATATCGTGGCTGCCGAGCCTGCGTCAGGATCGAGCGTGGACAGGTCGCCCCCAGGCCCGATATCCTGCAAAATGGGGCGGGTTTGCCCCAACGCCGGCACTGAGAACAGCCCAACCAACAGCACCGCCATGCCGACTACCAGGCAACGGTGAACGCCTCTGTTTGCAGTGAACTGATACATGATTTCTCCTGTCAGCAGCATGGAACTATCCCGGTCACACCGGCGTCATCTCTCAGCCGGCGTGCACGGGATTCCCAGCTTACACTAGTATTAGTCGTCACTTCAACCCCACCGTGTTGGCGGTTTTTTGTATGAGCCATGAAGGCGGGTGAAACCCGCCCTACTCGGACCGCATGTCGTTATAGGCCCCTACCTTACGCTCACCAATGCGGCGTGGTGGGGAGCCGGGCTTTAGAAAGCTCGGCAGCCGATCCACCGTCTCCTGAAACCGGATGGCACGTTTGTTGATGCGTTCGTCTGCCACCCTGCCCGCCGCCGCGAGTTCCCCGGGAGAGGACAACCCACCGTCCGAGATTATCCGCGCTCGCACCGCCGACCGGTCGCCACGCAGAGTGCCGTAAATCGTCCAAACATTCGACCGAGTGGTCACCCAGTCGCCCAAAGCCACCAGCAACCCAACCGCCTGAACGTAATCCTCAGCCGGATAGTTCGTGAAAACACCAGCGCTATACCGGCGACCGACGACCCCGCCGTCAATCCGCCACAACGTGCCTTCGGTCCCATCCTGAACGTCGTCAAGCTCAACCTCCCAATGTCGCACGTTGGCCAACTCGCCCACCGTCAAAAACCCCGAGCCTTTACGCAGTTCGCCGAACTCGATAGCGCTGCCGCCCGGCGGGCACAAATCGTAGCTTGGGCTTATCGCGGAGTAGTGCGGGTCCCGTGCCTGAAAACTGCCCGTCTCCCCTTCGCCACCCGCCGGGCTGCCGGGGATACGCCGCGCGTCCCGGTAGGCGACGATCGCCTTGCCCAACGCCTCGCCGATGAACAACTCCAGGTCGCGGCTGGGCTCACCGATGTAGCCCGGATAGTAAGTGAACTGGTGAATCGTGTCCTTATAACTGCCCGGCAATATCTCCCACGGCACCAGGGGCAGCCCGGACAACACCGTCCAGGGGGCGGCGTTGAGGTTGATCCGCCCGTACACCCGGGCACCAGCCAAGTCTACCTCGGGCAGGATATTCACCGGCTCAGTGGGTGCGTCCGGGTCCTCGACATCCTCTGCCGGCCCAAAGCGGTGGTCCAGCGGCAACGCGGTGAAATAGTCGAACACATACTGACCCCAGGGCAGGAACTGATAGCCCATCGGCAGCGGATTCTGGTCGGTTGCGTTGCTCAACTCCAAGCTGCCGGTTTGTGCTTTGCGATGCTTGCCCGCCACGTCGAACACCGGCATGCGCCCGTTGTCGATCTGGAACTGCTTGCGTTTCCAGATGTCGGCGTCCTCGGAGGTAAGCTTGGCATTGAACGGAGTCACCTCGGTGTTCGCATAGCGCATAAGCAGCAACAGCGTCCCGGTAGTGGGGAAAGACTCCAGCATGTTCCCGGCATTGGCGAAATCCACCTGCACCGGGCGAATCATCTGCATCTCCCCCGGATAGTCGCCTTTCCAGTTATTGACGCCGGGCAGCGAGTGCGTGTTTTGCTGGGCCTGGGTGAGCGGAACCACCGCCGTCCAGTAAGACGACGGATTGCCGGAACCGGCGGGTCCCATCCGCCACATGGCTCGCTCCTGGGATTCCTCGATCGTGCCTGCTGAACTGACCGTGCCACCGTAGAAGCCGGACCCAGAATCGATATCAAATTGATCCAAAACAATCGTGTGTGAAGTCGGGGAACCGTCGCCGCGGATCAGTTGAATCGTCCAGCCGCCTTGCAGAAGCCCCAGAGCGGCATCGGCGATGCTCGTGCCCGAGACGCCTCCATGGGAAGCGGCGGACCCGTTGTTCACCACCACGGCGAAGCTCCGGGCAGGGATGACCCCGCTCAACGCAATGTCCGTATCGGAGATGCCGTTATTCACCCGCAAGGTGAACACCGTCGCCGGCGCAACAGGGACTAAGTGCAAATCCTCATTGTAAGGATTGTACAACTCGACCGCGCTGAAGGACAGGTGAGGGATTATTCGATAGCCGCTCTCCCCGTCCGGTTCGACTTCCACCTTGGTGTACACCTCGGTGATAAACGGCTGGCGCTCGAGCCCATAGTGGAAGTGGTTGGCGGGCGTGCCGTCGAGGCCGATCTCCTCGATTCGCGTGGGCATTTCGTTGCTGTCGGCAAAGTCGATGAGGTTGGCGGTCAGCGCCGCGGCAATGCGCGGGATTTCGCCCTGACTCATCACGGGATTGTTAATGCCCTTATCCACATTGCGCAGCATGAGCAAAAAGGCGTCCTGGATGGTGCGGATGAACAGCATGGCGGAGCGACGCTCCAGGTCAGTGGAGCCACTCTTGCGCATCTCG
>JAGLWJ010000455.1 GCA_023133475.1 Phycisphaerae bacterium
GCTAAACGTTGCGGATTGTCGCCGCCAAGCATTCCCCGTACGATCACAAGGAGGATGTCCCGCCCCTTTCTCCATTCTCAATTCTCAATTCTCAATTCATCACGTTTCCCATCCCCCCATTTTCCATTTTCAATTTTCCATTTTCCATTTCCCCCGCGTTAACGGTACTTTTTCACGATCGTTGCGATAAGGTCGAACGCCCGAGCTAAGACGTCGTCCGGCGGTAGGAAGACCACGCGGAAGTGCCGTGTGCCGGGGCGTTGGCCGAATCCGCTGCCCGGCACAATCACCACACCGGTCTCGCGGATGATCTCCGTCACCAACTGATCGTCCGGCACCTGCACGTCAACCCGCGGAAAGGCATAAAACGCACCCTCGGGCTTGACGCAACTTATCCCATCAATCGCATTAAGCCCGTCGATGGTAATGTCACGGCGACGCTGCAACGTCTCGATCAACTCGTGCAGGTTGGACTGGTCACCCTCCAAAGCACCCTTGATCGCATATTGCTGCGGATGGTTGGCACTAAGGCGGGCCCGCTCCATCTTGCGGATGGCTTCGCAATAGTCCTCGAGCATCTCCGCCGGCCCACTGACCACCCCCCACCCGATCCGAAAACCAGGGACCACATACGACTTGGACAACCCGTTAAAAGTGATTACCGGCGCTTCGCTGGACAGCGCAGCGGTGGAGATGTGCTCCTTGCCGTCGAAGATGAGCTTGTCGTAAATCTCGTCGCTGAAGATCACAAAGTTGTGCTCTATCGCCAAGTCCACCACCGCCTGGAGGCTCTCCTTGGGGTACAGCGAACCGGTCGGATTATTGGGGTTGATCAGCACCAATGCCCGGGTCTTCTCGTCGATCTTGGACTTGATGTCCTCGATATCCGGCGTCCAGCCGTTGGCTTCGTCCAGATAGTAAGGGCGATTCTCCGCGTCGAGCTTCGAGAGAATGGCGGTGTATAGCGGATAGCCTGGCGTGGGCGTCAGCACGTTCTCGCCCGGATTGACCAGGGCTGACAGTCCAAGGTCGATGGCTTCGCTGCACCCGCTGGTGATATAGGTGTGTTGAATGCCGCTGATGCCCTTGCGCTGGGCTGACCGCCGCACCGCCGCCACCGCCTCCTCGATGCCGTCGGAATCCGAATAGCCCAGCCGGTTTTGCAGCATCGCCTGGTAGGTGTCGTCAAGTATATGCCGCGGCGGGGCGAAGCCGAAAATGTTCGGATCGCCGATGTTGAGGTACAACATTTCCTTACCGGCGGCTTTGGCTTCGTTGGCGATGGTCAGGATGTCGCGAATAGCATACTTGATGCCATCGGTTCGGGTTGCAGGTACGATACGCTTGTTCTTTGCGGCGCTCATGGGCACAACTCCTATAGCACTAACATTCAAACGCGGGGGAGCCTATCCAGACAAGACGAGGTGGTCAAGGCATACCTGCTGCAAGGCAGCAAGGCGGTTGTAGGGCGGGTTCCACCCGCCTTCTTGGCATGGTGTGGCGGGTGGAACCCGTCCTACGTCTGCTCCGAAAAACTTCACGCGGAGGGAATGGAGAAAATGGAAAATGGAAAATTAAAAATGGAAAATGGGGGGATGGGGACGCGGTGAATTGAGAATGGAGAATTGAGAATGGAGAAAGGGGCGGGACATCCTCCTTGTGATCGTACGGGGAATGCTTGGCGGCGACAATCCGCAACGTTTAGCGGCGACAAGTCCATAGCGTTTAGCGGCGACCCGAAGGGGAGCGTGGAGCACGGGAATATGGGAAATGTGGAATCGGCGATGCTTTGTTCGCCAATTCCAACCGTTCAGCATGACACGGCGGGTGGAACCCGCCCTACGGCACCGGATCGATGCCTCCCGGGCCAAACGGGTGGCAGCGGAGCAGGCGGCGGATGGCTAAACTTCCGCCCCGCAGCAAGCCGTGACGCTGGAGAGCGGTGATCGCGTATTCACTACACGATGGGCAAAACTTGCACGAGCCGATCAGCAAAGGGCGAATGCCAACTTGATACCCGCGAATGACCAAAACCGCACCCCAGGCAAGCAGCCGAGCCAACCTACGCACCAAGGCCAAACCCAACAACGATGCCATCTTGCCTCTCACGATCCGGTTCACTGGGTCTTTCGCCTCGAAGTGATCCGCTCGATCACCGTCACCTTTCGGCCGGCACGATACTCCTGGCCGTCTTCGGTGGTGACCAGGACTTCGATTTTATGCTCGCCGGCAGAGGTAAGAAACAACTGCCCGTTGATCCCGTTGGAAACCGGCTCGCCGTTATCGGTCCACAGGAAATACGCCTTGCCACGCAGACGGTCGGGCAACACCACGGAATAGCTTATCACCAACGGGGCAACCCCGATCGTCGAACTGAGCCGGATCCGAACGGGATTGCCCGATTCGGGCTGGTTTTTTTGTGTGCCGGGGCGAGGCCTGGCAGCAGTTTTGCGGGCCTGCGGACTCAATGGGCGTATAGGCAAAGGATCATGGGAGAGCGGCTTTGCCTGGGCAAGCTCTCCGCCGGCACGGTCCAAAACCGGAAGTTCCCTGACCTGTAGGGAAGCCAGTTCCAAGGGAGGCGTCTTGGCTTGGATACCACAGGCCTGTGCGAAAAAGGCCGCCGCCAGACTCGGGATCCGCTCGTGCCCTTTGTGGGCGAACTCGGCGAACGTCAGATCAAACCCATGCCGAGAATACCAGATGGCAGCCTCTTGCGACTCGCGTTGGCAGATGGCAAAGTCGTTCTCGGTATAGAAGATGGCGATCTTGTAGTCACGATAGCGCGATACGTTCTCCACCTTGAGCAGCTCCGCCGAGAAATTCGACTGCTTGACCGCCAAACATTTGAAACGCTCCGGATAGCGGTTGAGCATGTAATGGGCAACGTAGCCGCCATAAGACCAACTGGTCGCCAACACAGCGTTGGGGTCGATGTTTACGGTGCGTATCAATTCGTCCATGATGGCTAAAATCGCCTGTTCGTCACGCTCCAACTTCGGGATAACGTGGGTCAATGGCAGGGGGCTGGTCAGGTACGGCGTGTGCAGTTCGGGGGCACAGACCACAAAGCCGTAGCGGTCAGCCTCCTGCTGCCACTCGCGGCACTGGGCGTGGGCGTGGTCGAACGGCTTCATGCCGTGGAAGGTCATCACCAGCGGGTGTGCTCTGTCGCCGGCGGGGTCTTGGCCGACAGTCTCAACGACGTAATCCTGGGGCAAGTATAGCCAATACCAGGCTTTGGTTTGCGGCTCCTGGAGGCGCATTTCGACGCCCGCCCCCGGTCTTTGGGGCACGGCGCAGCCGCCCAGCATAGCCACCATCCCGGCGATACAAACCAGGGCAGTTCCCACGGCATTGCCGAGCATGGAACAGATAAATCGAGTCATTTTTCGCATGGTTCCAAACGGTATCGACCTATACCGACCACCGCATCCCATAATCATAATTCGTCTGGTGTGCACTGTAAATACACGCGGGGTCAGACAGGTAGGGTGGCATGCTTCCCAGTTGGGCCGACAGACTTGGGCAAGCCTGCCGGCCCCAGGGAAGCTCGACTCTCTCCCGGAAATCTCTTTCCAGGAGCGGATGGTTCGCCACTATGGGCATATCTCGCGGGCGCCGTGCTGACAAGAACAAGAAAAGAGAGAGCACCTCTCTACGGGCGTCTCTCATCTCGCACGTTCGATTATGAGGTCGAGGAATGCATCTTTCCCGTCCACGCCCTCAATCTGCAGCGAAGTAATCTTCATTATACTCTTCTGCCGGCACAGATGCAAGATCATTCCGGGGTGGATCGCCCTGCCTGAATTATAACTCCTTTCCCTTGCAATCATTGCTGGAATCGGCTACGATGATGGTTCCAATCAGGTCAATCTACGGAATAGCGAGCATCAGAGCTTGTGTTAGGAGGAGCAGAAATGAGTATTAACCATTGCGTCCGATTATTGGTTTTGGCTGGGGTGATTGCATTTGCCCCCATGGCAATGGCGGGAACCTTCAAGGGGGACATCGCCATCGACGGTGTCTTTGACGATTGGGCCGGCGTCCCTGTGCTGGACAGCGATGCCCTGGACAACGCCGGTTTCATCGACTTTGCCGACGTGCAGATAGCAAACGACGAAGACTATCTCTATATCCGGGTGACCTACCACACCGCAAATTCCGTAGGCACCTATCTGGCGATAGACAACGACAGCAACCCTGGCACAGGCTACGACATTTTTAGCC
The DNA here is from genome assembly GCA_023133475.1 of Phycisphaerae bacterium. Classification (GTDB taxonomy): domain Bacteria; phylum Planctomycetota; class Phycisphaerae; order UBA1845; family UBA1845; genus JAAEQG01. The sequence continues at coordinate 4,231 of JAGLWJ010000455.1, forward strand.
TGGGTCTAATCGGTTCCGAAGCCTGTTGGCAGAATGATTACGGCTTCGACCAGCGCACCGGCTGGAACGTCGGAGGCCTGACCGGCGGTGCCGCCAATATCGGACCTGGTTTCTGGATTGAAGGCAACGACAAAGAGTACGCCATTTCCCGAGCAGCCACCTTCACCAGCGACAGTGCACCAGTATTCCCTAACAACAGCCTCACGTTGATGTTCTGGACGGATCAGGGTCCTGATGACGTCACTTCCGCGATCCCGTACACCTTCGCCGAGCCCCCACCCGTGGCATCCGGCGCCCTCCTACCCAAAGATCTGTTGATCTATTACAGTTGGCCGACTTCTATCAATGGCGCTTACAGTGTGGCCGGCGCGGTGAACGAATTCAAGCAGTATGACTACGTCATGCTCGGCGATGGGCTTCAGGACCCAGGCCATGGGGATCATCTAAACACCATCGACATCATCAGCCAATTGCACTCTGTCGGCAACACCCTCGTGTTCGGCTACATCGCTATTGGTGTCTCCAGCCAGAATCTGTCGATGGCGGAGATTCAAAGCCGAATCGATGCCTGGAATGCCATGGGGATTGACGGAATTCACCTCGACGAGTTCGGCTACGACTTTCTGACCTCGCGAGACCGGCAGAACGCGGCTGTTGACTACGCTCACTCGCTAGGCCTGCCGGTGATCGCCAACGGTTTTGTCCCCGAGGACGTCTTCGACAGCCAAGTCGATCCGACCTACAATCCAACGGGCGAGCCCACCAGCCTGAATTCATCCGACTTCTACCTCTACGAAAGCCACCAAATCATGCTCAATGCCTACGTGGACGCAACCACGTGGCAGACCAAAGCCAACGCCCTGGCATCCTATCAGGATGCTATCGGGTTCAAGATGATGTCAGTCACCACCACCAACGTGGATGACCCCGGCGCCTACGAGGAGGCCAAGTTCTTCTATGCCTGGTACTCAGCCTTAATGTACGGTCACGAAGCCACGGCTTGGGGCGAGTTCAACTTCTCCGCCAGCGGCGCTTCCAACGCCCAGGCACCGTTTCGAGCCAGGCCTGTTATTGACTCCGGCGATGTCTTCGCCGGCCCGGTCGTCGATGACAACCCCATGTTCACCAGATGGACGGATCAGGGCAAGATATTCGTGGACACTGCCACCCCCACCGCCGGATTCAGGGCACTGATTTTCGTCGATGAGACGGCGACGGGGGCCAACGACGGTTCGAGCTGGACCGACGCCTACACCGATCTGCAAGATGCCCTGTCCGCAGCTACCTCGGGCGACGAAATCTGGGTGGCTGACGGAACCTACAAACCCGCGGGTGCGGGTGGCAACCGGGCAGCCACATTCCAACTCATCAGTGGCGTAGCCATCTACGGTGGATTCGCCGGCACGGAAACCCAACGTGACCAGCGTGACTGGGATGCCAACGCGGCCATCCTCAACGGCGACCTCAACGGCGACGATTCGGGCTTCACCAATAACGGCGAGAACACCTACCACGTGATAACCGGCACTGGGACTGCAGCGAGCGCTATTCTCGATGGGTTCACTATCACCGCCGGTAACGCGGACGGCTCCGCTGCTGACCGTTTCGGAGGCGGGTTACACACCCATACCGTTGGTGGTGGTAGCTGCACCCTAAATAATTGCACGTTCAGCGGAAACATTGCAATACGCGGTGGCGGCGGGATGCACAGTGGCGGTGGTAACCCAACGCTGACCAACTGCACCTTCAGCAACAACCACGCCACGGAGTCATCCGGTGACGGTGGCGGGTTGTTATGCACGGAGTTTCCGAGCATGGCCACCCTAACCGGTTGCACCTTCACGGGTAACACGGCATATCACGATGGTGGTGGCCTGCGTGGCTTTGCAACGATGACTGATTGCGGATTCGTTGGAAATACCGCGAACGGAAGTGCGGGTGGGGCGTTTGTAATGGACAGTAGAGTAACAAACTGCACATTTACTCAGAACTCTGCTACTATGGGCGGCGGGCTGTGGGCCGACTATTCCCACGTAACGGGCTGTATCTTTTTCGAAAACTCAGCAGGCCACGGCGGCGGCATGGTCTTCGGCTCCTCATACAGCACCTCATCTGTAACAAACTGTACCTTCACCGCCAACGTGGCTAGCGGTTGGGGCGGTGCGATCTACAACTATCTGGGCACGACAACGGTGGCCAATTGTGTTCTATGGGGTGATACGGCCAATAACGGTGACGAAATCGCTATTTGCGACGGGACGCTGACCATCAGCTTTAGTGATATCGCAGGCGGCGCCGCCTCCGCTTACATAGCCGGAGGGGCGATCATCGACGGAGAGGGCAACATCAACAGCAACCCGTTGTTCAGCAATCCCGGGAGTAATGATTTCCACCTCTCGGCCGGTTCGCCTTGCATCGACACAGGCACAAACGGCGCTCTGCCGGCCGATACGGCCGACCTCGACGGCGACGGAGATACAACGGAACCACTCCCGCTGGATCTCGACGGCAATCCCCGCGTTGTCAATAACATCGTGGACATGGGCGTCTACGAATGCCTTTGCGACGGATGCTTGATCGACGAGGTGTGCTACGGCAACGGCGATCCGAATCCAGCCAATGAGTGCCAGTATTGCGATATAGCCCAGAGTACCTCCTCCTGGACCAATCGCTCGAGTGGTTATGCCTGCGGTGACCAGAGCAATACCGGCTGCGACAACCCCAATACCTGCGACGGCAACGGAACATGTCAGGACAACTTCGAGCCGGATACCACGGAGTGCCGGGCGGCGGTGGGTGACTGTGACGTGGCGGAGGCTTGCGACGGTGCGGGGAGTTGCCCAGCCGACGGGTTCCAGCCGATTGATACACTCTGCGGCGATCAGAACGACACAACCTGCACCGACCCGGACACCTGCGATGGGGTGGGCGTTTGCCTGCCCAATCATGCGGCTAACGGCACCTTGTGTGAGGACGGCGAATACTGCACTGTTGACGATGAATGTTACGAAGGCCTCTGCGACGGGTCAGCCCGCGACTGTGGTGACGGGCTGGACTGCACCACCGACACCTGTGATGAGGTTGGCGATAGCTGTGTCCACACGCTGGACGCGGGCTACTGCCTGATTGAGGATGTCTGCTACTCGGATGGGCAGGCGAACCCCGCCAACGATTGCCAGTATTGTGACATAGCCCAGAGCACCACCTCCTGGACCAATCGCTCGAGTGGTTATGTCTGCGGCGATCAGGGCGACACTGTTTGCGACAACCCCAATACCTGCGACGGCAACGGAGCATGTCAGGACAATTTCGAGCCGGATACCACGGAGTGCCGGGCGGCGGTGGGTGACTGCGACGTGGCTGAGACTTGTGACGGTGCGGGGAGTTGCCCGACCGATGCGTTCCAGCCGTCGGGGACAGCCTGCGGCGATGACAGCGACACCGTCTGCGACAACCCCGACACCTGCGATGCTAACGGAACGTGTCTGGACAACTTCGAGCCGATTACCACGGAGTGCCGGGCTGCGGTGGACGATTGCGACGTGGCAGAGACTTGCGACGGCGCGGGGAGTTGCCCAGCCGACGGGTTCCAGCCGATTGATACACTCTGCGGTGATCAGGACAACACAACCTGCACCGCCCCGGATACCTGCGACGGGGATGGCGTCTGCCTGCCCAATCATGCGGCTAACGGCACCTCGTGTGAGGACGGCGAATACTGCACTGTTGACGATGAATGTTACGAAGGCCTCTGCGACGGGTCAGCCCGCGACTGTGGCGACGTGCTGGACTGCACCACCGACACCTGTGATGACGTTAGCGATAGCTGTGTCCACACGCTGGACGCGGACTACTGCCTGATCGCGGATGTCTGCTACTCGGATGGGCAGGCGAACCCCACCAACGATTGCCAGTATTGTGACATAGCCCAGAGCACCACCTCCTGGACCAATCGCTCGAGTGGTTATGTCTGCGGCGATCAGGGCGACACTGTTTGCGACAACCCCAATACCTGCGACGGCAACGGAGCATGTCAGGACAATTTCGAGCCGG
>JAGLWJ010000456.1 GCA_023133475.1 Phycisphaerae bacterium
ATAAATGCCGGGCCTAGCGCAACCCGTCGAGACGCAAAACTGTCTCGCCGAAAACGGTACTAGTGCTTAGTTGAATTGATACTTCTGGATACAGGTGATTCAGCTTGATACGGGCGTCGGTAGCATGGTTGCTTTCCTCTATCGGCAAATCAGCCGTGAACCCTGGATCATCATTTCAACTGAGCACTAGTCCGAAGTCCAAGGTCCAAAGTCCCGTTAATTTCTGACTTTGGACTTTGGACTAGGGACTTTGGACTCGTCTGGTTGGTGGGTTCCACCTCGCTCCGCGAGGTTCCACCCACCCTACCTCACAGGGCGAAGCTTGGTCTTACACCTTCCCGTTGACCAGGTTGACCCTTCGGCTGGCGCGGGCGGCGATGTTGGCGTCGTGGGTGACCATGACGATGGTCTGGCCCTCGCGGTTGAGCTGCTCGAGCACCTCGAGTATCTCCTTGCCGGTAGTAGCGTCGAGATTGCCGGTTGGCTCGTCGGCCAACAGCAGCTTCGGATGATTCACCAGGGCCCGGGCGATGGCGGCACGCTGACGCTCCCCACCGGACAACTCGTTGGGGCGATGCTTGGCGCGGTCCGCCAAGCCCACCTTCTCCATGATCGCAGATGTGTCTGCCCGGGCCGCCGCCCCTTTCGCAAACCAGCCGAACGTGGAAATGCCGACCATCCGCGGCAGCAGAATGTTCTCAAAAACGTTCAACTCCGGAAGCAAATGGTAAAACTGAAACACGAACCCCACACTGCGATTCCGGTAGGTTTCACGCCAGCGGCTACTCTGGGCTCCCACCTCCGTGCCATCGAAGCTGACCGAGCCTTTGTCCGGTGCGTCCACCGCGCCGAGGATGTGCAGCAAAGTGCTCTTGCCCGAGCCGCTGGCTCCCATGATGGCCACAAACTCCCCCGCCTCCACGTTCATGTCCACTCCGCAAAGCACGTGCAACGGGAATCGCCCCATCATGTACGACTTATGAATGCCCTTGCTTTCCAGGAGTGGTCTACTCATAGCGCAACGCTTCCACAGGCCAAACCCTGCCGGCTTGGATGGCTGGTATCAACGCCCCCAGCATCGAGGACACCAACGCCACAAACACGATGATCGTCACCTCCGTGGTGTCAACGGTATTGGGAATCTGATCGAAGACGTAAACGCTCGGGCTCCACACCTGCAAATCGGGGTGCAATCTGGTCAACTGGTCCTGGAACCAGTTGATATGCTTAACAAAAAGAACCGCGCAGACCGTCCCAAGGAACGAGCCGACAACGCCCACCGCCAGGCCAAACCCCAGGAAAATGCCGGCCACCCCCTTCGACGATGCCCCCACACTCTTGATAATCCCGATGTCACGGGTCTTGTGCGAAACGATCATATAGAAGATACACCCGATCAGCACCACTGCCACCAGGCTGATCACCCCGAACAGAATAGTGACCAGAATCTTTTCCTTCTTGACGGCGTTGATGTAAGTCTGTTGGCGCTGCTCCCAGGTCTCGACCCCAACGAAAGCCAACAGCCGTGCCTCGCGGAGGTCCTCAGCCATCCCCAGAGAATCCACAAACTTTTGCCACAGCGCCTCGACGGCATCTCTCGCCTGATTAAGGTTCTGCCCCTCCCTGAGCTTGATCAACACCTGCGACGCTCGGGCGGGTATGACGATGCTCGGTTCCGGCTCCTTGTGTTCCATGTTCAGCGCCCTTTGGAGCAGGTCAAAACCTACATAGACGCACATCTTGTCGATGTCGTAGACTTTGGTGCGCGAGCGGTCGGCGTAGCGCATGGCGATGGGGATAGGCCCTTCCCCGCTGATGGTGCCCCGCCGCGTGAGCGGCAGCACGGTGAGCACCAACTCGCTGCCTAGAGCAACATCCTCTGAATAATGGCCGTCAGGGCCACGTTTGCCGATCAGGTCCACCCCGATGATCGCCCCGGGCTTTTCGTCCCCGCCATAGCCAGGCCCGTTCCAGGCCAGATCGAACAGGCCCGGCCCGCGGAAGGAGGCAAGAGGCTCTCGCCGGAAACGCTCCAGGTCCTCGTCATCGGGGTGGCCCGCCTGGTATCGGGCCCAGGCCTGCTCGAACTCCGGGGGCAGAATAAACCTGCCCCCCTCGCTCAGCCCGCCGAGAGGCTGCCTACGCGGCTGAAGCGTGGTGATACCCGGATAATACTTGTCGTAGTAGAGGCTGCCGTCAAAGGCGTTGATGGACTGGTACTCGCCGAGCCGAATGCCCACCACCTGGATGGGTTTGGTGAAATCGGTGTGTGTGATACGCAGGAGCCCGTAGTTGTAGATGACCGGCGTGGCTGACTCCACCGTGTCGGGCATGTCGTGCAGCAGGGTGTCGATGAACTCCTGGTAATACGGGAAACCCTGGAGCGATCCGCCCTCGACGATCAGGTCGCTGAGCAGCCCCCGCGAGTGCTCTTTAACCATCTCCACAAAGCCGCCCATCACGCTGATAACCACGATCACCATGAACACACAAAGCCACACACTGGCAACGGCGCACAACGCGATCAAACGCTTACGCAGATAGCGACATATGAGGAAAAGCTTATACATCAGTGGCTGATGCTTTCGTTGTTTCGTCGGAGTCGGTCTCAACTCCCGAAATGAAGGCATCCAAAGACGCTTCAGCCGTCTGGACAGGCTTTTGCAGGGGGAACAGGATCACATCGCGGATACTGGAGCTGTTCGTAAGCACCATGACCAGCCGGTCGATGCCCACGCCCAGGCCTCCCGCCGGCGGCATACCGTATTCCATCGCCAGTATGAAGTCCTCGTCCATGACCGCCATGGTCTCGTCGCCTTCGCCCGCCAATTTGTGCAGGAAGTTCTCGTGCTGCTTCTGGGAGTCGTTCAGTTCCGTGTAGGCGTTGCCCAACTCCATGCCGGCGGCAAAAGCCTCAAACCGCAAGGCGATCGAATCATCGTCCGGATGGCGGTGGGTCAACGGGCACAACTCCGCCGGATAGTCATACACGAAGGTCGGCTGGATCAGGTGCGGCTCGACCGTCTCCTCGAAGACCTTGTTCACCACGACAGCGTCCGCCAGGCCTTGATGGTCGATCCCCAAGGTTTGGGCTTTAGCCCGCACCGCCGCAATGTCGTTCATCTCCACCCCGGCGTATTCGTGCAGGAGGTCGGCATAGTTGCATCGCGCCCAGGGGACCGTGAAATCCAATTCGTGCCCGCGGAAGGGGCGCTTGAAACCGCCGCCGATCCGCTCGATCGCTGCCGCCACCATCTGCTCGGCCCGTTCCATCATCACCCGGTAATCGGCATAGGCTTCATAGAATTCCAGCATGGTGAATTCCGGGTTGTGCCTGGTGCTGATGCCCTCGTTGCGGAAGCTCCGCGAGAACTCGAACACCCGCTCCATCCCGCCGACCAACAACCGTTTGAGGTATAGCTCCGGGCTGATCCGCAGATAGAGGTCCAGGTCCAGGGCGTTGTGATGGGTCGTGAAAGGCCTGGCGGCGGCGCCACCGTAGATCGGCTGTAAGACCGGGGTGTCAACCTCGAAGTAACCCAGCCCGGTCAGATAGTCCCGGATGGCCTGGATGATCCGGCTACGCTGTTTGAAGACGCTCCGCACCTCGGGGTTGGTGAACAGGTCCACATAGCGGTGCCGATATCGCAACTCGACGTCGGTAAGCCCATGCCATTTCCCCGGCGGCTGATGCAGGCACTTGCCCAGGAAGGTGATCTGATCAGCCCAGACGGTCAACTCGTTGGTTTTGGTCCGCCCGAGCATCCCGTCAGCCCCGACAAGGTCGCCGAGGTCCATCTGTTTGATCGCAGGCCACTGCTCCTTGAGGGCTCGCTTGGACAGCCCGAGTTGGAGGTCTCCGGTCACATCGCGGATGGTCAGAAAAATCAGATTGCCCATCACTCGCTGGAGGACTATCCGCCCAGCCACCCGTGCCCGTTCGCCATCCAGGATAACTCCAGCGTCGATCCCGAGCCGGTCAGCCCGATCTCGGATGTGGGTGACGGGTTCCACCCCATCAAATCGCCCACCGTACGAGTCGATTCCCAACTCGCGGAGCTTATCCAGTTTCCTGACCCGCTCCACTTTGAACTTGTCTTCTGTCATCGCATTCGGTCCAGTTTGAAGGTTCGTCGCCTCGCAAAACTATCGCGCGGCGAACCGGCGACGGATACTAACACGCAGCCCATGCACAGGCAACGAATCCCCCCAAGATGCCCCATAACCGCAGGGCAATCGCATCTAACCTGGATTTTTCATGAACGCAGAGACGCAGAGAGCGCAGAGAAGAAGGGAGTGCACCCAACGACAATGTCTCACATCCCCCAATTTTCCATTTTTAATTTTCCATTTTCCATTTTCTCCATTCCTCGTTAGAACGCTCGTTTGGAGTCCAGCAGGATGCAGATAGGCCCGTCGTTTATGCTGCTGACCTTCATGTAGGCTCGAAAGACGCCGCGCTGGACCTCGATGCCAGTGTCAGCCAGGTCGGTGCAAAAGCGATCGTACATTTCCGAAGCTTTCTGCGGTGCGGCGGCGTGGCTGTAGGAGGGGCGCCGCCCTTTGCGGGCGTCGCCACGCACGCTGAATGCGCTCACTGCCAAAACCGCCCCGCCAAACTCGCACACGTCCCGGTTCATCTTCCCCGCGGAATCCTCGAAAACCCGTAGATAACGGACCTTGTCCACCAGATAGAACAAATCCTTCTCGTCGTCCTCGGCATCAACCGCCAGGTATACCAGCAGCCCAGAGCCAATCCGCCCCGTGCATTGGCCCTCCACTACCACGGCAGCCGATGACACCCGTTGAACCACTGCCCGCATGTTCACTCCTCATTGCCCGTTGAGTGGTTGGTGTAATGTTGCAGCATCCCGCGAGCGTGTGCGATCACCAGCTCACGCAGCTCGGGAGGATCGAGCACTATAGCCTGATCCCCATACCCCAACACCCACCAGGAAATCTCCTGGATACCGTCCACGTCCACCTGAAAGAGCAGGGAATCGTCCTCCAGGCGCTCGGTCATCTGGGTCTTGTGCCAGACGATCTCCTCGACATTGCCTGCCACCTTGGGCAGGAACCTGATCCGGACGTGATACCGGCGGCCCTCACGAATCATCTGCCAGGCGTTGCCGAAATAGTCTTTGAGGCTGAAGTTGGGATCGGGGTTGAACTCGCCGTAGTTCTCGCGGATGCGGCTGATGCGCTCCAGCTTGAAGGTGCGGACTTCGTTGAACTCCTCAGCCTGGCCGATCACGTACCAGCCGCGGCGAATGAACGCCAGCCGATAAGGCCGAAGTGTCACCTCGATATTTTTGCCGTCATAGAACGAATCATAGCTTATCCGCACCCGCTGGTGTTCAACACAGCATCGCTGCAACAGGGGCAGCAGGTCCCGCAGATGGGCGGTCTCCGACATAGGCCACCAACGGATGTCCACCCCATTGAGAACCTCCCCGCAGTACTCGCGCACCGCGGGCGGCAGGCAACTCTCGACCTTGACCGCTGCTGCGGCAGCCGATTCGTAGTCGGGCAGCATCTGTTCGTTTAGGACTTTGCGGGTCAGCAGCATCAGCGCCAATGCCTCTTCCAGTGAGAGAACGATTGGCGGCAGAGAAATCGAGTGGTGCAAACGATAAGACCCATCCTTCCTGCTGAACCGGCAGGGAACCCCCGCCAGTTCCAGCAGGTTCAGATCACGGAAGATAGTGCGCCGTCCCACCCCAAACTCCTGGGTCAGCCCGTCGGCATCAACCTCCCTCCCGGATTGGAGCAGTTGCATGATTTTGATGATCCGTCGTACACGCAAAACATCCATCGTTTGACACTCATCACAAACGGTCCGAACCCAGGCAACTCACCACAAACCACGCGGGGGAAATGGAAAATGGAAAATGGAAAATGGAAAATGCGGGAAGCGCAGGCGTGTCAGGGTGTTTAGCGGCGACCCGAAGGGGAGCGCGAAGAATGAAACGCGGAGCGTGGAGAATTTGGCAACGAAAAACCGAAAACGTCGCCAAGTCAGCATTTTCCATTTTCCATTTTTTAGCTCATGTAGGGGCGGACTCGGATGACTACGAATGCCATCATGCTCAATGCTGCCGGCAAACTGAGTAACCTGAAAACCGAACGCCCCGTTCTCCGCCCGCACCTCATCAAAACCAGAATCAACAGCAGATGAGCCGACACGCCCGCCGCCATCCGCCCCAGCGAATCGTCATCCACCGCCACTGTGGGCAACGCCGGCCA
>JAGLWJ010000457.1 GCA_023133475.1 Phycisphaerae bacterium
GCTAAAGCGATGGGCCACCCATGCGTCGGTGATCCATCGAATCAATCGCGACAGAATGTAGGGCGGGTTCTACCCGCCTTCTTGGCATGGGTGTGGCCCGCCCTGCGACTAATGGCGGGTAGAACCCGCCCTACAGTTGGCGGAACTCGCCCTACGACTCCGCAGCCAACTTGTTCAGGCGCCTAGCCAGACGCGATTTGCGCCGCGAAGCAGTGTTTTTGTGAATGGTTCTCTTGGCCGCCGTCTGATCCAGCAACCTGGATACCTGCGATAGCGTGCCACGCGCCAGATCCACATTGCCGTCATGGACCGCGTCGGTGAACTTACGCACCTCGGTCCTGATCCGTTGCTTGCGCGCGTTGTTCCGAATATGCCTTACCTGGTTCTGACGAATACGTTTCTTACTTGAGAGGCTGTGAGCCACCGTCTATCTCCTCGAAACCCAATCCCCGAACACAAACCGAATAGTTACAGTTATTCTTATTCCGCGAATCGCTCGATTCTAGCACGAACATCGCGATAGTTGTAGTCCAATTGCAACAATTTCCCGTAGGCTTTTTGGGCCCGCTCGCTTTCACCCACCGCCTCCAGGGCACGGGCCAGCCAATAGGTCATCGCCTTGGAGGTTTCATCATCCGAAATCTCGCACATCTCCTCGCCCTCGCGGAGGATGGTGACCGCCTGCGAATGGAGCTTCTTGAGGAAAAATGCACGCCCGATGTACAACGTGCAACGCAGCTTGCTCTTGGGGTCAGCCCGGGCCGACTGGAACATCGGGATGGCTTCGTCGAATTTCTGGGCGTTGAACAACCGCACCCCATACTCGAATTTGGCACGCAGATCGGTGGGGTAACGCTCAACCCGCTCGGCGAAAACAGGAATCTCAAACCCCAGGCGTTTGATCTTGGCCTTACGCAAAGCCTGGGCATCATCCGATTCTCGGGCCATCCGCTCCGCTCGGTTCAACTGCTTCATGCGGATGTCGTCCGCCCGCTCCTTGAACCGATACTCGGAGCTTTTGGTGTACTCCTGCTCAAGAAGCTTGATGGCTTCGAGCTCGTACTTGGGCTTTTCCGGGCGGCAGAGCAGATCAGCCAAGCTGATAAGCTTTGCCGGCACATCCGGGTTGTTTTCCCAACCCTCCTTAGCCGCCCTGCACAACTCCTCGAACCGCTCGTCGGAGTGGACCATCTTGTCACGGTCGTGGAGTTCCTTCTGGTGCTCGCTGTCGGCGAGGCTCTTGGTGAAGGACTCACTGTCGCTGTAGCGCCCTTTGAGGATGGTGAGCTTGGTGGACAGGTCGCGGACCACGTTGTGCAAGTCGCGGTTCTTGGGCTCGACCCGTCTTTGAAACTCCAAAGCCTCCAACGCCCGCTCATAGGCCTCCAGCGCCGGCTTTGGTTCCCCTCGCGCCTGGCAACGGTCCCCCAGCTCTTCGTAGACATCCTTCAGGAGGGCAAAGCGTTTGGCTTGAGGTTTTTTCTCCGCCCCCGCCGACTCCCAATAGATCGAGCCGATCCACATCAGCGTGTCGTCGAAGCACCCCTTGTTGGCGTTTTTGAAGACCCCCTCCATATAATTGATGTTGTTCGGATCGTGAGCCAAAAGCCATTCGGCGTTGAGCATGGCTTTCAGGGGGTCCTTGTGCGTCATGGAGTACTTGACGCTGTCCATCATTCCGGGCTTTTTCCCGCCGCCGAGGTGCCGTGCCATAGCCGTCCCACGCAACGGCTTGTGGGCCTCCTCCACCGCATCAGGCCACAAAGCCATCCCGTCGATAAAGCACTTGATCGCATACTCGTAGTTACGCGTATCGGCGAGCTGCTTGGCACGATCGAACCATTTGCACGCCTTGATCTTCTGCGCCTGCTCGGTGGTATGCCGGGCATTGGAATCCGGCGGTTGGTCGGGGGTGTCGTTCTTGTTTTCTTTTACCATAGGCCTATGCGTATTTGAAGTGCGCTTCTCGAACACGAACGCCATGACGCCGTGTGGACGCAAGCGGTAGCGGGCAATACCGCGATGTGAGGAGGTCACCGGATAAGGCTCCCGCAGACGTTAATTCCTTAGAATCAGACCTTTACAAAGCCAAGCCCCATTATACTATCATAGGTGTGGAGGCTGTCAAGGTCGAACCTCTTCGGAGTATGGAATACATGTTGTCCTCCGTGGATTTGCGTAAGCTGCGTATCGTTCACTATCCCGACCCCGTGCTTCGCGAGCAGTGCAAGCCGGTCACCGAGTTTGGGGCCACGCTACAAGACCTGGTCACCTGCATGTTTGAGATCATGGGTGAGGGTAGGGGAGTGGGGTTGGCTGCTCCACAGGTGGGGCTCCCCATCCGCCTGTTCGTGTGCAACACGACTGGTGACCCCGAGGGCAACCGGGCGTATGTGAACCCCGAACTGGCAGAGCTGGAGGGCCTGGTCGAAGCCGAGGAAGGATGCCTCTCACTGCCCGAGGTCACCGTTCCGATGCGCCGGGCTCAGTCAGCCACACTCACCGCTTGCGATCTGGCGGGCAACAAAATTTGCGTCAGCAGGATCGACCTGGAGGCCCGTGCCTGGCAGCATGAATGCGACCATCTGAACGGGCGATTGATCATCGACAACATGCCGACCTCCGCGGAACTGGTCAACCGGCGCATCCTCAAGGAACTCAAAGAGAAATATCAGGCACGAAAAAAAAGGCGGTAAGTGTGGTGTAAAGGCAAGAGGCAAGAG
>JAGLWJ010000458.1 GCA_023133475.1 Phycisphaerae bacterium
ACTACTTCGCCATGGAGTACATCGACGGTCAATCGCTGAGCAAGTATCTGTCACGGGCAAAGTTGGGTGTGGATGAGAAGCTGCGGCTGTTTCGCAAGATTTGCTCGGCGGTCGATTATGCTCACCAGAGTGATGTGATCCACCGCGACCTCAAGCCCGGCAACATCCTGATCGACCAATCCGGCGAGCCGCACATTCTGGATTTCGGGCTGGCTAAAGCTGCCGGTGCCGAATTGGCTGATGCGGACCCGCTCACGCTCACCGGCGAGTTCATGGGCACCTTGGCCTACGCTTCGCCCGAGCAGGCCAAGGGCATCCCGAATCTTATCGACAACCGTAGCGACGTGTATTCACTGGGTGTGATTCTCTACGAGATGCTCACGGGCGAATATCCTTACGATGTGGCTGGTGATTTGCCCGAAGTGCTCCGCACTATCGCCGAAACCGAGCCGGGCAAACCATCCGCAATAAACCGGAAAATCGACAACGACGTCGAGACCATCGTGCTCAAGGCATTGGCGAAGGAGCCGCAACGCCGCTATCAATCGGCGGGTGAAATGGAGCAAGACCTTGCTTTGCACCTCGACGGCCTGCCGATTCATGCCCGGCGTGACAGTCTGCTATACACCGCCCACAAGCAGGCCCGCCGGGCGGTCAGCCGTCATCCCTGGACAGCCCGTGCCATCGTGGTGGCTGGCGTGCTGGTGCTGTCTGTCAACTCACTGCATTTCGGGCATCCCTTTCGGACGTTTGAGCGGATGCTCGAATCCAAGGCGGTTGCATTGCGGCAACGGCTCGATTCCCCGGGTTGGCCTGAGGAACTGGTGGTCATCGCCCTCGACGATACGACGTATGGGCTCATTGACGAGCTGGCGGCGGGGCAGGCTTTGGATGGTGTTTCGGCGTCGAACCTCAAGAGCTGGCGGGTTTTGCACGGTGCCCTGATGCGGCGTTTGGCCGAGATCGGCCCGGAGGTGGTGGCTTGGGACATCTTCTTCCGCAATGAGCACGAGGAGTTTGACGCCCGGCTTGTGGAGGGCATGAAGGCGTTACAAGACGCCGGCGGGCAGATTATCGTCGGGTACACCAGAAGGAACGAGTGGAACAGACCGGCGATGCTCAGCCGACCAATCGTTGCTCAGGCCGACGATGTGGGTTCGGCATATCTGCTCGAAACCGGTGGTATGGTTTACAATGCGGTTTTGGCCCGCGACCTTCCTCCCTATCCGATGGCCCCCTCCCTTGCCCTCGCCACTTACGCCGCCTACCGGCATCGGGGCTATAGGCCTCATCTGGTCTGGCACAAGGGCGAGCCGTTTCTGGAGGTATGGTATCGGCGTGGGGACCCCAATGCCCCGGAAGGTGCCCAATGGCTGCCCGAGGTGGACCGTGTCTGGTGCGGCGACGAGTACGTCGGGAGACGCCCGCGGCAGTCCGGAATGGACCCGACAGGCGAGTCGCAGGAGGCGTTTTTCCGCACTCTGCTGCCGGCTCCGGAGGTGTTGGCTCGGCATACCGTCGGGTATCATGAGGTTTTTGCGGCTGATGAAGCCACGCTCGGCAAATGGTTCGCCGGCAAGGTGGTTCTCATCGGTGACAATCGCCTGACCAGCACGCGCAAGCCCGACAGGCGCAAATTGGCTGACGAGGCGGGCGGGCGCGAGGAATTCAGTTGCTACATGCACGCGGCGGTGCTGAGCGATCTGCTCAACGGCCTGGTCAGATCAGTGCCGCTACCCGACCGTCTGGAGCGGATGTTGCTCTTGTGCTTGTCGGTGGTTGGGGTATTTATTGGTCTGCTTTTCGGCGATAATCGCACTTGGTTGCGTATCGGGTTGATCGGTGTGCTGTTGGTGGCATTAGTGATAGTGATCAGTTTTTGTGTTATCGTTGTGCTGGGAGTGGTAGTGCGCCCGTGCAGCATAATCCTTGCTCTTGTAGTGTCTGCGGTGGGCAGTGCATGGATCAGCAGGTTGTCCCAATCGTGGCGGCGATCACAGGGGTGTGGTGCTCTGCCGTGAAAATAAGATGTAGGGTGGGTGGAGCTTCGCGGAGCGAAGCGCAACCCACCGCACCGGCTAATAAGTCCAAGGTCACTAGTCCAAAGTCCAAAGTCAGAAACCAACGGGACTTTGGACCTTGGACTCGTCCCTGAATGGTGGGTTCCACCTCGCTCCGCGAGGTTCCACCCACCCTACATTGTTAACAGGCTCGAAGTGGGCCGTTCTGGATTGGAATGTGACATGAAAACCAAACAAAGTTTCCCGAGACTGAGTTCCTGGTTATGCGTGATCGCCGGGTTGTGCATGGGTTTTGTGGGTTGCGCCTACGGGACGGCAGCCAACGGGGATGAGCCCATCCCCCCCACTTCCGCCATGGGAGCCCCCAGCGGCGGTGGGCCTTTTGTGCGATCCATGAATAACAACCAGGAACGTGTGTGGTTCTTCTGGGGGCGATTGTGGTATGCGCAGGGAAGCTCAATATACGATGACGACACTCTGGTCGAAGGAGGTGCGGAAGGGTCGGCGATAATGGTCTATCGCGAGCAGGACCGCACGCAGTGGACCTTCCTGGATGGCAAACACATGTTCCTCCGCCGTCGCGGGATGCCCAAGTGGAAGGTCACCACCACGCCCGGGGTAACCTATAAGTCGCTCGCCGGTGGAAACTGGACGCCGGAGAATTCGCTCACCCCGGAGGAACTCAACTTGCGCCTGCTCAAGGTCTTCGGGTACAGCCGGGCAAGCGGAAGCCCACCCATCCGGCATGTCCCCTTCCTGGACGTGGATGGTTGGCCTCACCCGCATGACCAGACCGGCAAGGGCGCCTGGCACGAAACCGCCAGACGCTTCCTCGAAGCCATGAACCTCACCATGGAGGTGCTCCCGGACCTCAACGGCAACATTCCCGGCAGTGGGTATGTGAAGTATCAAAACCCGCCGGGCGGCACGTTCCTCAGAGCCGGCTCTTGCGATATGGTGTACGTGATTCTGGACGGATCCGTGGATGTGCCCACGGGCAAAGCCAACCCCGCCGAAACCGGTGGCGATTATCTTGCCGATGCCACCGTAATGAAGATGGGCAAGGTGACCGGCTCAACGGTGAGCCGACACGACAAGTTCAGCCCCGCCTGTGCTTGGGAGGGCAGCCCTCGCTATCCCGCACCCGACGTGGTGTGGGAGTTGCCCTCTTCCGCCGCCGGCAAACCAGTGAACATCGAAGCCCTTACGGAGAACCTGTGCCTGTCGGCGTGGAAGGTGCAAAAGCCGGGAACCGGAAATGCCAACGTCTCGGTTCCCGAGATGATCGCGTGTGCGGCAGGGGATCATGCGATGTTGAAGTTTCACGCGCCCGGCTCCGATTATCTGTGCTACGTGGTGGCAGAGGACGTGCTGGGGGCGCCGGTTCTGGTGAAGCTTGATACCAAGTGGTAGTGACTATGCCCGAAACCCGTGCCACACTGTTGATGCGGATTAAAGACCCCCGAGATGAGGTGGCTTGGCGCGAGTTCCACGCCCTTTATGCGCCGTTGTTGTATCGCTACGCCTGTGCTCGGGGCCTGCTGCCCGCCGATGCCGAAGAGGTGCGCGATCAGTGTCTGGAAGTGCTTACACGGTCGATGCCGGGCTTCGAGTATGATCGCGGCAAGGGACGGTTCAAGAGCTGGTTGCGGAGGATTGTCAACAACAAGGTGTCGAACCTGCTGCGAGACCGCCGCGAGAGAATCGCGCAGTCGCGTGAGGTGTTGGCGGTGCCCGACCCACACCCCTCACCCGACGAACTCTGGGAGGAGCAGTGGCGGTATCAACATCTCAAGCACTGCGTCGAGCAGGTCAAGGGCCTGATTTCCGAGAAGAACTATCGCGCCTTTTCCATGCTCTTGTTTGACGGGTGCTCGGTGGCTCAGGTGTGTGCCGAACTGGAGATGAACCCCAACCAGGTCTATGTTGCCAAGTCCCGCGCCCTGCAACGGGTTCGCCAAAAGCTGGCGGAGTTGGGGTTCGAGCTTGAGTAGGGCAGACGGCGGTGTGGCCATGCTCTGTGGTGCGGCTGATTTTTTCGGTCTACACTTCAATTGGTTGGATGTCATGGCGCCTGTCAACCTGATGCCACAAAGAATGGTCACACCCGGCAGATGGCGGGTGGAACCCGCCCTACGAGGTCAATCACTCGGTGTCTTTTCGCCGCGGGAGAGCTCCGGTTCGGTGGGCTCGGGTTGTTGTTGCCCCTGCTTGCGGAACTCCGTCATCTCCGGGGGTTCGCGGAACACCTCGGATAGCTCCAGCGGTGGTTCGTGCCGAGCACAAAGTTGGGTCATATAGGGCAGAAGCGTGCCGTAACAGTGCCGGCGAGTATCGAGGCCCAAGTGCCGCCACAACCGCACCTTCTTGAGCAGCGGGACGTTAGCCCTTTGCATGTAGTCCATCACCATGCGGCGGCGCATCACCGGCAATGGCGGAATCCGCCGCCGCTCGACGGTGTCATCCGCCTTGTCCGCCATGTAATAATCCCAACCCTGCCGGGCAATGTTCAGATAACCCTGAGCCATCTGAAGATCGCCAATAGCCAATTGATCCAGCGACCGATTCAGAAAACCATTGATGATCGGCTGAGCGTTGTTGAAGCTGGTCAGCCCCTCGTAGATGTCCGCCATCACCATCACTTCCAGCGGTTGCATGTAATATATCTTGGGCTTCCCATTGGGCTCGCGATCGTACTCCCTAAGCCACTCATAATACTCGCGGGCTTCGGCGCGGGCCTGGGGCGTGCCAAGCCACCAGAGCTGCCGGATGGCATAGCGCAGGAAATTCACATGACCGGCGCGATAGTTCGGTAAAATCGGATACTCGTTAAAGCCCGCAAATTTCGGGTCGTCAAGTTGCTCCTTGCCGTACTTGAGCATCGCCTCATGGGTGTGGCGGATGAAGCGAGCGTCAGGCATAAGCTGGATAAACGACGCATTCGGCTGATCGAAGTCCGGCTCCAGCACCAGACGACCCTGCCGCACCATCTTGTTCAGCGAGAAGAAGATCAAACGCACGGTGCGCATCGAGACATCCCGATCCAGGCGGAGCATGTCCTTGGTGACCTTGTCGCCCAGGCTGGACCAGTACAGGCTATGCCCGAAGGGCAACCGCCAGTCGATAGGCCCATACTCTTCCATCAACTCGAGCATGTAGGCAGGGTCCATGTTGTAGCGTGTGCGAAGAATGTGAGCACGCAACGCAGCCAGAAGACGATCCCGCACCTCCGTATTGTCAGGGTCAGCCAACAGCTTGGCCCGTTCGAGCAATTGTTTCTGAGCCTGGTCCTCCTCGTCGATCTTCAGCAGCGTGGCGATTTGGATGTCATTGCGCATGTAACGGGCAACGAAATTCAGCAGCGTATCATCGGCAGCCAGCCCCACCGCTCGCAGCTTCTCGATGAAGGCGACCACCTGCTTGTCCTCGTGCAAAAAGGCCTCAAAAGCCTGTTCGTCTTGTGGGGCTTCGACCAGTGCTCGAAAGGCGTTGACCGTCTCCTCCTCGCTCAACGCGATGATCGGCGAGCCCAGCACCCGCTCCATCTCCACCGCCAGTTCATTCTTGTACTGCCAGTGAAAGTCGTCGGTGAAGTCCCCGACCTTGTGCCAGAAGGTCCAAGCCAGATTCTCGTAGAGGCCTATCGCCTTGGGGTTGTAGCGGATGGCTTCGTCGCGCAGCAGGCGAATGCCGTTGCTCACCCATTTCCAGCGGGCTTCGGGCGAGTGCTGCGTCACCGAGATGTTGTAAGCCTGGTTCCAGGCAGCGTTCCACCAGACCGATGGATACCGCGGGGCAAGTTTGCACAACCAACTCGACAACTGCATCAACTCGTAGAACTTGTCTTCGTTCTTAAGCCGATCACTACGTATGGCGGCTATGTCGATCGCCAGAGCCCGCAACGTGCCCATCTTGGTCAGCAGTTGGATGTCCGGTGGCAGACCCTCGATGGTCTCGGGGTTGATCACCAGTTGGTATTCCTTGCGCGAGCGGTTGATCGAGGGGACCAGCAACGCCGCCCCCACAAGACACAAAACCGCAAGAGTCATACAGACGAGCTGGATGATCCGGTCCGAGCGCTTGGCGGCTTCACGGTCCAGGATGTGCTGGGGAATAGCGTAACCGAGCATTCGTGACATTGCTCTATCCTCTTGGTATGACAGCACGGATGGGTGGCCCACCGCGCCGACTGATAAGTCCCTAGTCCAAGGTCCAAAGTCCAAGGTCCCGTTGATTTCTGACTTTGGACTTTGGACCTTGGACTAGGGACTTTGGACTCGTCTGGTTGGTGTCACCCTCTTAGATCGAAACCTCGGAAACCTCACGCCGCTCGAACAGCAGACACGCCACGCCGACCAGCACCAAGGTGGCTAATGCCAGCTTCCCAAACCCACTTAACACCCACAACAGGGTGACGTTTTGGCCGTTGGCCAGCAACTCCAATGCGTCGTACTTCCGCCAGGCGGGGACGAGCATGTAAAACCATTTGACCACCCATGCAACGCCGTCGAAAAACTTGCCGAGCACGCCCGGCTCATTCATGAATTCAAAAGCGTCCAGGAAGAAATCCTCCAACGCAACCATCCCGTAAAAGAACAGGATCAAAATCAGGGCGATCGGGAAAGAAAACAAACTGCCGGCCAACACCGCCACGGCAGCCAGAAACAGCAGGCGGAAGAACATGAGCGACATCCCCCGCACCAGGTTCCCGCCAAAGCTCCCCACCACAAACATAACCTCCAGCGTCTTGTGCTGCTCAAAGTGGAAAATGGTGCGGCGCCGTTGGTTTTCGCCGAACGGGTCGAGATTGTCGAACCGAACGGTCAATACACCGTCCGGGCTCACCGCGTCGGTGGGCACGCTGATCGTGTGAACACGCCCACGCACATAGCGGCGCATGATCGGAGGGTACTCCACCGAGCCGTCATGACGGTCGCCAAAACTCCAGATGCACGACACGACATCATTGGGCGGCGGATTGTAAATCGTGGCGTCGAAACGCAGTTGCAGGTGCTTGTCGGGCGCACGCTCGCATAACAGGTTCTCGAACTTGAAAATCCGGTAACCATACGGAGGGACGCCGCGCCAGATCGTATCCAACTCTTTCCGCAGGCGGGCTTTTTCCTTGTCCACGTCGAGGTGGCTGCGATTGCTGTAAAAGCCCTGCTCCTTGCGCCGCTCGAACTCGCGGTTGGCGTCTCTGGTGAGGTCCGGGGGGTCCGCATGGGACACGTGCCGGGCAGTGAGGACTTCCGAAGCGATTCGGAAGTGGTCGCCCTCGATACGCTCCGGCAGCGCCGCCATGTAACGGCTCATACCATAGACCCCCAGCCCCGCACCGCACATCAACACCAGATCGAGCAGCACGATCCCCAGCCATTTCCCGGTGATGTATTGCCAGCGGGCCAACGGCTTGGACATCAACACCAGAATCTGACGCTCCGCCAACTCCGCGGACAAGGTCCACGACAAGAAAACCGTCTGCAAACTGAGCAGGATATTGACAAGCAACAGGGAGTAGGTCAGGTATGACTGGAGCGCCCCCGCCAGGGACCCGTCACCCTTGAGCACGAACGGCAACCCCAGCACACTCAAACTGAGCAGGACGATGAAAAACACCACCACCTTCATGCGGACTCCGGCGGCGGCGGTATGACGGGCGACAGCCCAAACCCTACTCACCGAGATCACCCTCTTGTTTATTCAACAAGCCGTCGATCACCTCACGGTCCACCTCTGCGGTATCACGCGGTTTCTCGCGCCGGGGCTCAACCGACTCCGGTTTCGTTGAGGGCTGCTCCGGCTTGCTCATCAACTGCTCGATGACTTCCTTCGATGGCTTGGGTGGTATGTCAGCCGCCGGCGCGGTTTCAACCGGTTCCGGTGCTGCCTGGCGGGTTAGAGCAGCTTCGACCAATGACTCGATCACCGTCGTCTCCGGCTCTTTAGTGGTTCCCAGGAACGCGGGCAACTCCCCGGCTGCCCGAGCCCCGGAAGTCCTCACGTTGCGCTCCTGAGCCTCTCTGACGATCCGCAGAAAGAGGTCCTCCAGCTTGTCGGAAGGGGCGGTCACGTCGAGCAGCTCTTTACCCTCCAGCCGCCGGATCAGTTGGCGGACCTGCTTGACGGTATCCTCCGAGAGTTTCTCGGTGGTGATCTGAGTGAGGTTCTCACGGGCGAGCAGTTGGGCAATGCCACCCTCCTTGCGCTGCCTGCCGCCGTACAAAATCGTCACCCGATCGCACACATCCTCCACATCAGCCAGCAAATGGCTGGAGAGCAGGATGGTCTTGCCCATTTTCGCCAGCTCGCGGATCATGTCCTTGATCTGACGGGTGCCGATGGGGTCCAGACCGGCGGTCGGCTCATCCAGGATCAGAAACTCCGGATCGTTGATCAGCGCCTGAGCCAGCCCGATACGTCGTGCCATGCCTTTGGAGTACTCGCCGATTCGGCGTTTGGCTTCGTGCTCCAGCCCCACCATCTCCAACAAACGATCGATCCGTTCGCGGCGGACCGAACCGTGCTGTTGAAAAAGCCGCCCGTAGTAATCCAGCGTCTCGCGGGCGTTGAGGAACTGATAAAGGTAGCTTTCCTCGGGAAGAAAGCCGATCCGCTTCTTGGTCTGCACATCGGTGGGCGGCTTGCCGAACACCGCAATACGGCCTTTGTTGGGATACAAAAGCCCCAGAATCAACTTGATGGCGGTGCTCTTGCCGGACCCGTTAGGCCCCAACAGCCCAAAGACCTCACCGCGGTGGATTTCCAGGTTCAGGTCTTTGACGGCTTCGACGCGGGCCCGCCACCAGAAATCCCGGAACACCTTGGTCAATCCGACCGTCTGTAGAACTGGAAGACTATCTGCGACCATACGTTTAACTCGCGGGCTATTTACGCCCAGCCCATCCGGTCTTGCGCTCGATTTGTTTCATCTCGTCGATCAGGCGTTGTTGCGGGTCCTCGCCGATGATAATGCGGACCTCCTTTTGACCCGGGGGCAAGTGCCATTTCTTCACCCCTTCGCGGCGGTAGATTTTCTGTTTGGTTTCAGCCCAAAGGCGCGTGAACAGCAGATCGGGTGCACGGAGGTATTCATCCATAAAGTTGTTGTACTCTGCCTCGTCGCCTTTGATGCCCTGGACCGCGGTGGTGAAATAGGACTCGGCATCCAACACCTCCGCACGGGCTTCACCACCGGCAACCGTCTCGATCAAGCGGTCCAGTTCCACCCGTTTTTGCTCCACCACAGCCTCATCACCGGAGGCTTTGGCCAGGTCCCATGCGTCCAAAGCCGCCAGAATGAGCGGGTGCCCCTCCCCGGCACAGGCATTGAGAATATCACTTCGCTCCTGTTGGGCCTCACGAATCATCTTTTGCTTCTGGTTCTCAGCCGAGCTGACCATCGCAAACGCTCGCAACGTGGGGATCGGCACCGAAGACTCTGGAATATCCAACGCCTCCACTCTGATTCCGGTGCCCAATTCCTCAAGCCGATTGTTCACCCGGCGTCTGACGTCATCCGCCAGGTCGTTGGATTTGTGCCGTGTGATCTCTTCGGCGGTGTAGTTCGTGGCGGCATGAATCGCCGCGTTGTCCAGGATGGCGGTGATCAGCGACTCGGCATCGGCAGTGCCCCCGTCCGCCACCGTGCTCACGAAATCGATCAGGTTGTCGATCCGGTATACCAGACGCCATTGCACGTGCACCAGCCCGTTGTCGCTGGTCATCAAGGCTCCGTCCTTGACCGGGTCGAGCGTGAAGCGCCTCAAGTTGCCCAGCGGTTTACCCTTCTCTGCATCCGTGCGGAAGATGAAGTGATCCTCGATCACTATTACGTTGTCCTGCCGCACGGGCACCCGCAGGGTCTCGTGCACAGGGTAGGGCAAAGCCAGCGAAGGGCCTGGTTTACGGGTCCCGCTCCACATACGCCCGAACTGCAACACTACCGCCTCTTCACGGTCGTCGATGAACTGCACCCCGCTAAACAGGAACAGAACGACCAGCACCAACATGATGAATTTCAACACATTGAAGCTGGCCCGCAACGCATCGGCCAGCGACTGGTTCGCCGCATCCAGCGAAGCGTCCACCTCCCGCGGATCACGATGCGAATCGGATTGGTGATGATGGTGATGATGCGCCATGGTTCTCTCTATCTGGTTCCACCAGAGGTAGGGCGGGTTTTACCCGCCGCGTTATGCTACACGCTCCCCTTCGGGTCGCCGCTAAACGCTGTGGACTTGTCGCCGCTAAACACGCCGGTGCGGTTGTGCTCACCGCGCTTCTCCATTCTCCATTCTCCATTCTTCTCGCTAACTGGTTTCAAGCGCTTTGCGGGCGGCATCCACCGGATCGTTGACCGGTGCCGAGTCCGCGTTCGGTTCCGGGGCGGTCGCCGGCGGTTGGTCCAACTTGAACAGGTCCGCCGGGGCGATCTCGGTATCGAGAATCAGGGTGACACGCTCCCTGCACAATTCCTCCAGGGCTTTGAGCTTGTCCAGGAAAATCCGCAACTCCTGGTGTTCGGTGAAGGCGGTATAGATTTCGCCCACGCGACGTTGGCCTGCATCGCGGATTTCGTCCGCCTTACGCTTGGCAACCGCCATGATCCGCTCGCGGGCTGCCTCAGCCTCAGCCACAATCTTCCTGGCTTTGGCTTCGCCTTCCGTCCGGTAGTTTTCCGCCTTGTTCTCCTCCATCTTCTTCATGTTCTCGAAGATGTCCTTGGTGACCGCCTGGGGCAGGCCTAAACGCTTGATGCCGAAGATATGGGTCTTGACCCCAAACTGCTCCAACGCCTCGGCGGCAAACGCCACTTTCATCTCCTCCTCGATCTCGTGCAGATGCCGCTCCGCCGGATCGGTCGAGATGAACTCCGAGAAGTCGTGCTTGCCCACAATAGCCTTTTTGTGCGAACGGACCTTGGCCCGCAAAGCCTCCTCGCCGTCCTTGATGTTGGGATAGGCAACGTGGAACTTGTACGGGTCATCAATGGTCCATCCGGTGAAGGTGGTCACCACCAGGTTCTTGCTGTCCCGCGTGGGCGTCTCCTCGATGGTATCTTCCAGGATACGGATACGCGTGTCGAACTTCTCGACGCTTTGGATAGGCCAAGGCCAACGCAAATACAACCCCGGTTCCCGCTTGACGTCCTTAACCATGTCGCCCTCGTGCCCGGCTGACATGTCCTCGACCGAGGCGACCTTGCCAAAGGTTTTGACGATCGCAACCTCGCTGAACCGCACCTGAAACGTGCACATGTACAGCAACAGAATGGCCAACAGGGCTACGGCAGCCAATACTGAAGGCAGGTTCTTCATAATTCTTTAACTCCAGACCCACGCCGGTTCGCTTCGATACTTACTGTTTTTTCTCGGGCTTGGGTAGCTCGAATTCGCTCTTTCTCTCTGTCTCGACGATAACCACCAGTTCCGTGTTCCGCGTGGAGTTGATGATCTTGCGCACCTGGTGCAGACTGCCCCGCAAAACCTCCAGGTAACGCCGCATCTGGTACAACTGCGGAGCCGCTTGATAGGCCAACAACTCGTTCTTGAACGTTCGCTCTTTAGACTCAGCCTCGCTGATGCGCTTACTGGTCTCAGCCCGCATGTCGGCGATTTTGGCTGCTGCCTCCCCGCTCATCGGCGAGACACCCTTCTCGAGGCAGCCGAACATCAACTCGTTAACCCGCGACTCCACCTCCGCCAGTGCCTGCGAATCAACCTGCGGGCCCTTGGACAACCGTTCCATATCAAGCAGCACGTCATTCAATTCCAGCGCACGCTGCTTGCTGCCGGCCACCCTGGTCAACATCCGCTCAGCTATCCCGATGGCTGTCTGGATCGTTGCCTCTTTGCGGCTTTTGGCGGCGATGACGTCCTGAAAGACCTTGGCGACGTTGTCCTTCGATGGCGGATGGGCACTTTGCAACCCCACAAAGGTCAACTCCACCCCCAGATTCAACTCGTCAAACTTCCGCTGCAAAAGCACACGCAGTTCTTTGCTGATCTCTTCACGCCGGGGACCCATGAAGCTGCTGACGTCGATACTGGCTGCATGGTCCGCCAACACCTGGTAGGCCACATTCTCCATAACCGCATCGGGATCCACATAATTATAGCTGTACTTGTACAGGTCGCTGATCCGGCACTCCAGGTCCACCGAAGCCATGATGAGACTAACCGCGACAGCCCGACCCTCAGCATCATCCGCGTTTGCGGTGGCAGGCTGGACGGCACCTGGAGACTCCTCCTCCGCTTGCCCCTTCGGCTTGGGGCTGGCAACCAGGAGCATCAGCTCCGGTATGTAGTCGTGTTTCCCGGTCCACAGGATCGCTTCCTGCTCTTTCAGGTCGCTTTCTTCATCTCGTTGCTTGGCGGCTTCACCCACCGTCATACGCTGCAATTGCAGCACCCGCTCGCGTTGAACCGAGTCCACAGGCCAAGGGCACTTCCATTGCAGCCCCGGACCCAACGGAGCACCCGCGGGTTGTAGCACCTGGCCGAACCGCTCGACGAAAATTTGCTCATCCGCGTCGACGATCACAACGCTCGACAACCCGATCAACACCAACAGGGCAAACAGCGCCAGCGGCAACAGCGACCGCTTCAGAAGTTGATAGAACCACGTCCCGCTGACCTCGAACCCGAACTGGTAGTTGATCGCCTCCTGGATGGAACGTGCGATTCCGCCCGGCTCGCTGATCAGGCCCAGCAACCGGCTGTCGAACGCCGGCCTGTGCTCGGCACCAGCCATCCGCGGGCGATAGAAGTCCAACACGAAGTTCAGGAAAAATTCGACACCAAGGATCAGCATCCCCAACCGGATAACATAGGTAACCACCGCCTCGGCGTAGGGCACTTCATAAATCACCAGCGCCAGCCCGACAACGGCAGTCAAACACAGAAAGGCATTGCCCGCCATGTAGCTCGAAGCCGCACGCAGCAGGCGCCACTCCGAGCGCCGGGCCATCCCACTTGCATAACGCGAATACAAAAAGCAGAAAAACGTGGCACCCACCACAAACGGCAATGCCCGCTGCGGATCAATGCACGAGGCCCACCGCTCGTCTCGTACCGGCATGGCAGCCACATACCACCAACCCGCCCAGATGATGTGCCCCAACGCCAAAAGCAAAGCCGCCGCCGGGACGAACCAGCGATACATCCAGTTCAACCGCCGCCGCTGCACCAGCATCGCGTCATCTTCCAGATCGAAGATGCCCGTATCCTGCACCGTCTCCCGCCGCCGCTTGAGTTCCTCGGTCTCGAGCTGCTCGACACCGGCGCTCCTGCGCTGCGAATACAGCAGAATCAACGCCAACCAGATATAAATCCCCAAATGCAGGTGGATGGCTTCGGCGCGAATTGACGATGACTCGTATATGCTGCCGACGATCAACAGCACCGCGAACATCGCCACCTGAAGCACCAACCCCATCAACGCGGCAAGCTGTGCCCGCCGGTCCTTGGACATGTCAAAATCGTTTTTCATTGAGGCTGGACCTATCCTATCCTGTGTGCGAACCTATGCGCACTCTCGAACGTCTTAACCCAAGAGCCGTAGGGCTCTTGACAGTGCCGCTTTTGGGCCCTGTCATGGGGAACGCGATGTGGAAGCTTACAATAATCAACACGAGCTGCCAAGTCATCGCAACGTGATTAGAGGGAATCTTAACCAGGTTATGCATAGATAGTTACAGCTATGTTCGCTAAATTATACAGTATCGCCGCCAATACCTTCGTCGAGACCGTGCGACAACCGCTCTACGGAGCCCTGCTGATTATCACCGTCCTCTTGATGATTCTCAACGTCGGGCTCGCCGGATTCACCCTCGACGATGACGATAAGCTCCTCCGCGATCTGGGATTGAATACGCTGCTGCTTAGCGGTTTGTTCTTGGCGGCATTTTCAGCCACCGGGGTCCTGACCCGCGAAATTGAAAATAAAACCGTCCTGAGCGTAATCAGCAAACCCGTGGGGCGTCCCGTTTTCATCCTGGGCAAATACGCCGGTTTGATCGGGGCTTTGCTGCTGGCGTTTTACATCGGGTTCGTAGTGCTTGCCATGTGCCTGCGGCACAAGGTGTTACAGACATCCGCGGACCCGTGGGACATGCCCATCATCGTCTTCGGGTTCGGCGGGGCGATTGGCTCTTTGGTGGTGGCGGCTTTACTCAACTATCTGCGAGAATACGAATTCATGGGCACCGCCCTGGCTATTGTCACACCCGTGTTGACCCTCGGGTTGGTCATTGCCGCTTTTTTTGACCCCGAGTGGAACCCTCAGCCGTTTCGCCAGGGATTCATCAACCCGCAAATGATTCTGGCTGGTTTGTTGGTGATGGCGGCGGTGATGGTGTTGGCGGCGGTGGCGTTGGCGGCCTCCACCCGCTTGGGGCAGACCATGACCCTGATGGTTTGCACCTTCGTGTTGGTTGTCGGGCTGATCTCGGATTACGTTCTCGGCACCCATGCCGAAACCTCGACCATCGCCTCCGCAGCCTACCGCCTCCACCCCAACCTTAGCGTCTACTCGGTCATCGATGCCCTCAACAACGACATTCACATCCCGGTTGCCTATGTCGGCAAAGTCTGCCTGTACGCCTTACTCCAGATTCTCGCCGTCTTGATGATTGGGGTCGCCCTGTTCCAAAGACGAGAAGTGGGCTAACGCGGGGAAAATGGAAAATGGAAAATGAAAAATGGGGGGGATGCGAGACATTGTCGTTGGGTGCACTCC